>CAMCYK010000016.1 GCA_945883695.1 Akkermansia muciniphila
TACCATCTACCATCTACCATCTACCATCTACCATCTACCATCTACCATCTACCATCTACCAACTACCATCTACCATCTACCATCTACCATCTACCATCTACCATCTACCATCTGCCTTCCATGTACTCCGCCGACCCCACCCGCTACGACGCCCGCATGCCTTACCGCCGCTGCGGAGATTCCGGCCTGCTGCTCCCCGAAATCTCCCTCGGCTGCTGGCATAACTTCGGCCACGTCGACGACCAGCACGAGGCCCGCGCGATCCTGCGCCGCGCCTTCGACCGCGGCGTGACCCATTTCGACCTCGCCAACAACTACGGCCCGCCGGCCGGCAGCGCCGAGGAGAATGTCGGCCGCTACCTCGCGGAGGACTTCGCGGCCCACCGCGACGAGCTGGTCATCTCCTCCAAGGCCGGCCACGACATGTGGCAGGGACCCTACGGCGAATGGGGCTCGCGCAAGCACGTCCTCGCCTCGCTCGACCAGTCGCTCAAGCGCCTGCGCCTCGACTACGTCGACATCTTCTATTCGCACCGCCCGGACAAGGACACCGCGCTGGAGGAAACCATGTCGGCCCTCGCCACCGCCGTGAACTCCGGCCGCGCGCTCTACGTCGGCTTGTCGAAATATCCGCCGAAAATGCTCAAACGCGCGGTCAAGATCCTCAAGGAGATGGGCATCCGATGCCTGATCTACCAGCCCCCCTACTCCATCCTCAACCGCTGGCCGGAAGCCGAGGGGATCCACGACTGGCTTGAGGAAAAAGGGATCGGCTCCGTCGTCTTCAGCCCGCTCGCCCAGGGCATGCTGACCGGCAAGTATGTCGACGGCATTCCCGACGGCTCCCGCGCCGCCCGCGCCGAAGGCTTTCTCCAGGCCGCCCAGGTCGAAGCCCAGCTCGTGAAGATCCGCGCCCTCCACCAGCTCGCCGGCGAACGCGGCCTCAGCCTCCAGCACCTCGCCCTGCGCTGGGTGCTCGACCAGAGCGCCGTCACCTCCGCGATCATCGGTGCGCGCACCGTCGCCCAGCTCGACGACTCGCTGGCAGCGTTGCAAACCCCGGCGCTCGACGAGGAGACGCGCGACATCATCGACGCGATTTCCCCCGCGGTAAAAAAGGACGATGCGGAAGGCTGAACTCACTTCCCCGTCAACCAGTAGCCGTGCAGGAACACCACCTCGCGCGCCAGGAAGCCCGCCTTCGCGCCGAACGAGCGGTAAAGCGAGGTCGGGGTCGGCGAAGTCACCGCGTCGATTCCTGCGTCCGCCGCCATCGACGCCGCCCGCTTGAGGTGGGGCGGGTCGCTGACGATGACCGCGCTGTTCAGCCCCCGTTCCCCCATCACCCGCTTGGCCTCCCGCAGGTTCTGGGCGGTGGTGCGGGAAATGTCCTCGGTCAGGATGTCCGCGGCCGGGACGCCGGCGGCGATCGCGTGGGACCTTGCCACCGCGCTTTCCGACTTGTCGGCCGGGGTGACCCGCCCGCCGGTGAACAGGAGGTATTTCACGACACCGGCGCGATGCAGTTCCACCGCGTGGTTGATCCGCTCGGCGAAGACCGGCGACGGCTTGCTGCCGTAAGCCGCCGCGCCGAGCACGATCGCGCAGTCCGACGGCCGCGCGTGGTCCTTGCCGCCGAACGCCGCGATCCACCCGGCGACGGCCGCCAGCCAGAGCGCGATCGCCAGAACGGCCATCCCGAACCCCCGCCGCAAGCGACGCCCCCTGCCTCGTTTCAGTTTTTCCGCCACAAGTCCGCCCTCCGGTAGTCGACTCCCGCCGGGTGGTCGACGAAAAACATCCTCTTCCTTGGCACTTGAACCGAGCGAAGCGAGATGGAAGCACACGAATTCCGCTGACAAACTACTTCAAACTTTTCACTTGGAACTTCAGCCTCGCCCCGTGCTCGCTTTTTCGACCTGCTGGAACAACTCCCGTCACCACGATGGCGAGGAGATGATCGACGAGATCGTGGACCTCGGGTTCTCGAACATCGAGCTGTCGCACGGGATGACGATCGCCAAGCTACCGGGGATCAAGAAGGCCTTCGCGTCGGGCAAGTTCACCTGCTCTGGCGTGCACAATTTCTTCCCCTCGCCGGTCGAGGTGATGATCGACGCGCCGGACGCCTACGAGTTCACCTCGCACCGTCCCTTCGACCGCCAGCGGGCGATGGAGATGACCTTCAAGACGTTGGAGATCGCGGCGGATTTCCAGGCCGGCTACCTGGTGCTCCACATGGGATCGGTGCCGATGAACCACCGCAAGTGGACCCGGCGGTTGACCGCCATCGTCGAGGAAAACGGACGCAACGGCGCGGACTACGCGACCGAGAAGATCGCCTTCGTGAAGAAGCGCGAGAAGATCGCGCCGCTCTATTTCCAGCGGGCGGTCGATGCGCTCGGCCAGATCGCGGACAGGGCGGCGACGCTCGGGGTCAAGCTGGCCGTCGAGTCGCGCTCGCGCTTCGAGGACGTGCCGACCGAGCGCGAGATGATCCGCTTGCAGGAACAGTTCGCGGAACACCCGTGGGTCGGCTACTGGCACGACTTCGGCCATGTCCAGTTGAAGCACAACCTCGGGCTGCTCGACCACGTCGAGTGGCTGCGGCGCATTTCGCCGCACCTCATCGGCGGTCACGTCCACGACGTGCAGTGGCCGGCCCGGGACCATCGCACGCCCTACACCGGAACGCTCGAATACCAGGAACTGCTGCCATTTTTCCCGGCCGGCTGCCCCTTGATCTGGGAACTCAGCCCAACCCGCAAAAGCGAGGAAATCCGGGAAGCGTTGAAGGTCTGGCAGCACCAGTTCCCGGAGCGGAGCTGAACAATGGACGCGCGTACTGGACCGCGGACTTCAGTCCGCTCGAAGCCCCCTGACTGCCGGCCTGAAGACCGGAGCTCCCGGCGGAGAGCCGCGAAGCGCTCAAGGTCGGGCAGCTCTACGGGGCGGCGGGCAACTCGAATTTCTCGAGCTCCTCGCTGCCGCTGTCGAACTCGTCCTTCCACACCATTTTCACCAGCCCGACCTTCGGCGCGTACCAGGCGGAATCGGTGACCCGGCCGACGACCCCGAACGACAGATAATCATACTCGCCGTCGATCCGGACGCAGTTCTCGAAAACGCCGGCCGGGACGGTGACGGTTTCGAGCCTGATGACTTTCGCGCGGACCTCGCCGATCTCGTGTGAGATCCCCTCTTCATCCTTCCGCTCGGACCGATGCTCGCCGCCGAACGCCAGGCCAGGCGCGAGTTTGGCCGGCAGAACGGGCATCATGCGACTGAAGGTCTTCACCGACTCGCCCTGTTTCGAGCTCTGCAGGTGGTAACCCCCGTCGAGCAGGTGCTCTTCCTCGTGGACCTGAACCCCGTCTTCAGCGGGAAGCTTGGCGCTGACCCGGCTGCGGATGACCGAGCCGCTTTTCACGGGCGTGACGGCGACCGTCTCGACGTCTTTCGTGTAGGGTCCCTCGGCGTAGGTCTCGGTCACCCGATATCTCCAAGTTGTGCCAATTTGCGACTGGATCACATCTTGAAGCTGTGGAAATCCCGCGGGTATCGCAGGGTCGGCCGCCGGGGCCGGAGCCTCCGGCTCGGCCGGCCGCCGGTCCATCGAAAGCCGCAGGCGGAGCCCGTCGTCCTCGAAGTCGACGCCCGCGCGGACGCGGGAGAAGGCCCGGATGAGTTTGAGCGCCACTTCATCGCCGCGCGGCTCGGCAGGATGGCCGAAGGCGACTGATTCCATGGTACCGGCCGCTTCGCTCCAGCGGTAGCCCTGGCCGCCGGGACAGTGGATGTCTTCGAGGAAATGACTCGCATGCAGGGCGACCGGATCCTTGCCCGGCATCAGGCGATGCCATTCGTTCAGGATCGGCAAGGCGGACCAGCTTTCGAGGCGCTGGCGATCCGCCAGGGTGGAGCCCAATGCTCCGCCGAGGCCCGCCAGTACGGACGGATCGGCCTCCGCGTGAACGTGCTTGCCGGTGGTCTCCATCTTCTCCGCCCGGTCGATCGCGCGCAGCAGGACCTTCTCGTCGAGCGCCAGCAGCAGCGAGTCCTTGAGTGCCGCGTAGTAGATGCCGCCTCGCATCGAAGGATCCTCTTCGCCGCTACCGAGCACCGCGAGGTAGCTCTGGTCGCCGTGCTTGCGTCGCTCCCAATTCAAGAGGTCGGGCGCCGACTCGTCGATGTAGCCCCGCAGCGCGGCCAGGAAGAGTGCCAACCGGGCGCTGCTGCGGGAGGCGATGCGGACGCCGAGCGGCAGGCGCAGGAAGTTCGACTTCAGGATCTCCTCGGCCCCGCCGGCTTCCATCGCTTTCAGAAAGAAGCCGTCGTCGAGAAAGACCGATACCGAATCGCCCACCCACGCCAGCGGTTTGGCCTTGAGCGCGGGGATCATGCTGAACGACCACTCGCCGAGCTCGCGGAAGTGTTGGCTCTCGGAATCGACCGCGAACGAAAAGAACAGGCGCGCTTCCGGATGGGCGGCCAGCGCGCCGCGCACCGGCGGGTTGGTGCCGGTGAGGTTCATCCACTCGCGGTAGTCGCTGTCGACCGTCAGCGGCAGGACCGAAAGGTCCATCTCGCGGCTGTCCTCATTCAAACGCAGGCGGATCGCGATCGGATCGAAGGCCTGCGCCCAGCCGCTTTCGTAGCCGCCGCGCCAGCGTTCGTAGGCCGCCGCCTCGGCGGGCGTGGCGGTCTGGAGAGCGAGCTCGGAGGCCGGGGTCAGGAAGCCGAGAGTGTTGTAGGTTTCGCTGCGTACCGCGGGACCGCTGGAGTCGGTCTTTCCCAGCAGGCCGGCGAAGTCGTCGCCCGCCGGCTGGCCGTCGAGCTTGCGCGCGGTCAGCGCGCCCAAGGCCGCGGCGGCGCGGGTGCGGCGCGAGGCGGCGATGCGGACCTGCGGTCCCGCCCAGCGCCGGATGGTCGCGTCGGACAGGAACAAATAGGCGGTCTCCGCCTCGCCGAGCGGATAGCGCTGGCGGAAGAATTTGAACTCGTCGAGCGACCCCAGCGCGGGCGTGCCCCCGCCCGCCACCGCGGCGATCCGCTCGAGTTGCCGCCGCGAATTGGCCACCACCACCGCGCCGTCGAACCTCGCGAGATAGGCCGAAAACACGCGGTCCGGCGTCTCGAATCCGCGATGACCCGGGGCCTCGACCGCCTTGGCCCCGCGCAGCTTCGCCTTCACCCCGATCAGCGTCGCCAGGGTGTCGAGCAGCGCGTACGGGGACCGGGTCGCGAAGACCAGCGCGACATCGGTGCCGGAGGGAAAGAACGGATCGCCCCCGGTCACCGCCACGCCGTCCACCGGCAGCCGGGTGGCCAGCATTTCCGGCACGTCGAGACCCATCTGCGCCTGATAGCGGGACGACAGCTTGCGGTAGGGACTGCGGGCGTCGAAGGACTGCAGGACCGGCGCCCCTTCCTCGTCGATGAGTTTGATCAATTGGAACAAGGCGGCCATCGACGGCACGAACAGGGCGTGCTGGTCGTGCGGGACCAGCCGGGCCAGCGGGTCGGTCGCGACCTCGCCTGGCTTGAGCTTGCCGGTCCAGTCGATGGACCGGACGGTGACACCCTTCAGGCTGTCGATCGCCACCGCTTCGCCCTCGACTCCCTCGCCTAACAGCAAGTCGCGGCCGAGCGCGAGGTTCTCCGCCACCGCCCGGCTGCCGCTGACCAGGCGGAAGGTTTCGTCGAGGCTTTCCTCCGCCGGACGCGCCCGCACCTGGCCCGCGGCCATTCCATCGCCGGCCCGCTGACGAAACCACGCCGCCCCGGGCAGCGAGGCGCTGGCGAGCCGCAGGTAGTGGGCCTTGCGCACGGCAGCGAAGTCATCCTCGGTCGCCGGTTCCGACTTCGCGGGATCGAACTTGAAAGGGAACGGCGACAAGCGCGTGGCATCGGCCGTGCGAAGATAGACCACTCCTTCGACCGGCTTGTCATCCGGCAGGCGGAAGGCCACGCGGAGCGAGCCTTGCGCGGGGGAAAATTCGTTCACCTTCCCTTCCCCGGGCGGCGGGGCAAGATAGGCCATTCCCTCACCCGGAACCTTCACCGTGGGGAAAACCAGCGACGACTCCAGGTCGGCGGACCACAGGTAAACTTGCTGCTGCAAGGCTTCACCGGCGTTCGCGCCGACCAGATCGCGGACCTCCACCACCCGCAGGGATTCGGCGGCCAACGGTGACAGCGCGACACAGCACGCGAGCAGAAGACTGAGATTCATGGCGGGATGAGGCAAGCGGAGCATACCCCGTCACTTCCGCGATGCCCAGACGGCATCTTGACCGAAGTCGACGCGCGTTTCCTCGCCGGCACGGCGGTTGCGCGAGACCCAGCGGGCGAGCAGGCTCTCCAAGAGAAACAGCACGAACGCCGCGACCGCCAGCAGCTTCCAGATCTCGCGGCCGAAGCCCTTGCCCTGCAGCACGCCGAGCAGGTCGCCGACCGACGACGGCTGGAGCAGGTCGACATGACCGCGGACCATCGCCAGGTCTTCTTCGGTGCGCGCTTCGAAGCGGCTTTCCGCGGGGTCCCGCAGCACCGCGACCGGCAGGGTTTGCCCCGTTTTCAAATCGAGCAGCGAGCGCAGGTCCTCGCCCGGCGTCACCTGATAGATCCCCGGCACCGCCGAGCCGTTGATCGCCAGTTCCCGGCCCTTGCGGACCGGCCGCAGCACCGCCTGACGCGGCAGCCCCAGCGGATCCATGACCTTCATCGGATCTCCGGCGACCTCGTTCTCCGGCCGGAAGGCGTGGCGGGGGATCAGCTGCCGGGTGCCGCCCGGCGGCGTCCAGTAGAGCCGCGCGCGGGCATCCCCACCCTCCTCGCGATACTTCGCCTCGAAATCCAGCGCTTTGCCGGCCTCCATGGCCAGCCTGCCCATCTCCTTGGTGCCATACTCCGCCCGCATCACCGGCGAATCCCCGATCTTGACCTCGATCACGTCGTCGACCTCCGCCGAAAACAAATATTCGCCGGTCGCCGGTGCCACCAGCTTGCCGCGCCACTCCACGGTGAAGCGGTCGCCGGGGAAGCGCTTGTCCGGCGCCTT
The DNA here is from genome assembly GCA_945883695.1 of Akkermansia muciniphila. Classification (GTDB taxonomy): domain Bacteria; phylum Verrucomicrobiota; class Verrucomicrobiia; order Verrucomicrobiales; family Akkermansiaceae; genus Haloferula; species Haloferula muciniphila_A. The sequence goes on from CAMCYK010000016.1 coordinate 7,064, forward strand.
CTCGCCCCAGCTGAAGTCGATGCCCGAATCGGTCCGCACGACCGTCGGCGGACCTTTCCACTCGTTGTTCCTGAAATAGGATCCGGTCAAGCCGCCGCCCGAGCCGTGGAAGGCCACCGCCGGGCTCCAGGCGGACTCGACATTCAAGCCCGCGCCGTTGCCGGCGGTCCAGGCGACCAGTTCGTGCAGCAGCGGCACGAAGCTCCGCAGCGCGGGAAGGTTCCCCGAGCGTGCGTCGAAGGAACAGGTGGCGAGCAAACTACGACCGTTGCCGTAGTTCCGGGCCGCCAGGAAGGTCTCGCCGTTCCGGTAGGCGGCCGCCCGCACCGCGCCGTCCGCCGGCTCGCCGGTCTTGCGCCATTGCTTGACCAGGGCGCTGGCGAGGTCGGAGTTCCGGTCGTCCTTGAACAGCGCGACCGACTCGTGCAGGAAGGTCGACGGTGCCGGCGGAACGCCTTCCGGATCGACCGCCATTTCACCCAGGGGCATCGGCAACAGCAGCCCGTCGCCGCCTTTCCAGTTGTTGAAAAACGCGGGATCGGTCCGCGGCCCGGCGATCACCAGCAAGCCCGCGCCATCGGCCACCCGGGCCGCCAGGCGGCTGGCCAGCCGCTCCGGCAAGCGCGGCACGTCGGCCAGGATGATCACCGCGCGGCCCTCGAAATCCTCCTCCTTCAACTCCGGAGCCGGCACCACCTCGGGATCCATCAGATGATCCTTGCCGGCGACTTTGCCGTGACGCAGATCGGCCGAGGGTGCCAGGGCGAGCGCGGAGTAGCCCGCCGCGCGCTCGAAGAACGAGCCCGCCGGATTCCCGTCGACCAGCAGCACGGGCAAGCTGCCGCGCACCGTCACCACCCGCTCGGCCTTGTCGTCCGCCGCGAGATCGTCCTTCGCGTCCATCCGGGCGGCGATCACCTGCGGTCCCGCCTCGGCAAAGCGGTGGCGGAACTCGACGCTCTCCTTTTGCCCCGCAACCAGCAGCCCGACCGGCTTTTCGCCGACTTTCACGCCGCCGATCTCCAACGTCACCGGTCCCGGTGTCACCGCTTCGGTCCCGGTATTCTCGACGCCCACCCGCAGCGTCACCTCGCGATCGGTGCCGACCACCCGGCGCGACAACTCGATTCCGGAGAGCGAGACGTTCCGCAAGCTCGCCGGCACGCCGAAGTCGCGCAGCAGCAACTTCGGCTTCGCGGGCATCGCCTTCCACGCCTCCTCCAGGCCGTCCCACGCGTTCGGGTTGTCGAAGCGCCAGCCGCCGCGCTGGGCGTCGGTGAAGACCACGATCTCCTTCGGGGCGTTCGTCCCTTCGGCCAGCCCGAGCGTCGCGACGCCGAGCGCCTCGTGAGCGCGGAAGTTCCCGCCGACCGGCCGCAGGGCATCGAGCACGCCGAGGACATCGGCCCGATGGGTCAACGGCGATGCCGTCTTCGCCTCGGGTGCAGGGCCGCCGAGCACCACCAGGAACGCGGTGCCGCGCGGGGCTTCCTTGACCAGTTGCTTCGCCTCCTCGACCGCTTGCGCGAAGACCGTCTTGCCGTCGCGCGAAAGCTCCATCGAGGCCGAGGCGTCGATCACCAGCGCCACGTCGCGCCGGCCGCTGGCCTCGAAGCGCTTCAGGTTCAGGGTGCGCTCCAGGAAGATCAGGCCGGCCGCCGCGAGCAGCAGGGCGAGCGCCGACCCGCGGAGGATCCAGCGCATCTTGCCCGCCAGCACGAAGGAGCCGCCCAACAGCGCGATCCCGGCCAGCGCGGCCGGCAGCACGAACAGCCACGGCACGCTGGAGTCCGGCGGCACGAAGGGACGGGCCAGCGCCAGCGCGGCGAGGCCTAACAGCAGGCAGCGCGCCGCCATGAGCAGCAGGTCCTCCCACTCCATCTTGCGCTTCCGCAGCGCCACCGTGTCGAACAGGAAACGCATCGCGCCCCAATCGATCGGTTTCGCCGCTTGCCGGCGGACCAGGTGGATGATGACCGGGATCGCCACCCCCGCCAGCCCCGCGAGCAGCCATGGATTGAGAAAAAGCATCGGAGTCAGGGTGCGGGTGGTTGAAACGGGACGTGTCGTGGAACAGGAGCGTGTACTGGACCGCGGACTTCAGTCCGCTCGAAATGCAAGGCCGACACGAGCGGACTGAAGTCCGCGGTCCAGTACACGCAGCCCCTCATTTCCGGCCTCCCACGTAGCGCAGCAGGGTATCCCGCAGCGGGGCTTTGGTGTTCACGGCGACGTAGTCGGCACGCATCTTGCCGCAGGCCGCGTCGATCCGTTTCACGAAGTCGCGGATCTTCTCCAGATACGCGGCGCGCACCGCCTGCGGGTCGATCCGCAGCATTGCCTCGACTCCTTCGAGGTCGCGGAAGCGCTGGAAATTCTTGAAGGGAAAAGTCAGTTCCTCCTCCGCCATCAGGTGGAAGATCACCAGCTCGTGCTGGCGGAAATCGAAATGGTGGAGCGCCTCGATGATCTTCGCGGGATCGTCGAACAGGTCGCTGATCAGGATCACCAGCCCGCGTTTCGGGATCCGCTCGGCGACGCCGTGCAGGACGCTGCCGACATCGGTGTCCGCGCCCGCCTCGGTGGCGTGCAGGTCCTCCAGGATCCGCCGCACCTGGCTGGGTCGGCTGCCGGCGCGGATGAAACTGCGCACCGTCTTGTCGAAGGTCACGAGCCCCGCCGCGTCGCCCTGCTTGACGAAGAGATAGGCCAGCGCGGCGGCGAGGTGCTTGGCGTATTCCAGCTTCGAGAGCGCCACCTCGCCGACCTTGGCGGCGGAGTCGCCGGTGTATTTCATCGAGCCCGAGACATCGATCGCCAGCGTCGCGCGGAGGTTGGTCTCCTCGATGTACTGGCGGATCACGTTGCGGTCGCTTTTCGCCATCACGCGCCAGTCAAGGTCCTTCGGATCATCGCCCGGCACGTATTCGCGGTGCTCGGCGAACTCGACCGAGAAGCCCTTGTCGGGAGAGCTGTGGCGCCCGGTTAGAGTCCCCTGCATCCGCCGCCGCGCGTACCATTCCAGCCGCCGCATCACGCTCATCGTCTCCGGCGGGAGCAGACGCATGCATTCGGGGAGTTTCAACTCGTCGCCGGTCATGGGAGATAGGTCTTGAGAGACGGCTGAGACCTACACGACCAGTTCCTCGCGCGGAGCCAGCACCTTGATCAGGCGCTGGATGACATCGTCGCTGGTGACCCCGGCGGCTTCGGCAGTGAAGGTGGTGAGCACGCGGTGGCGCAGCACCGGCGTCGCCACCGCGGCGACGTCGGAGGTCGTCGCGTGGAAGCGGCCGCGGAGTACGGCATGGGCCTTGGCGGCGGAGATCAGGCTGATCCCGGCGCGCGGGCCGGCGCCCCAGCCGACCATTTCCTTGACGAAGTCCGGCGCGGAGATGTCCTTCGGCCGGGTCGCGCGGGCGAGCTTGGCGGCGAAGTCGATGACGTGGTCGCCGACCGGCACCCGCTTGACGACCTGCTGGAGGTGGATGATTTCCTCGGCGTTCATCAGCGGGGTGATGGTGGCCTCGCCCGGGCTGGTCACCCGGCGGATGATCTCGCGCTCCTCGGCCTCGCTCGGGTAGTCGACCACGATGTTGAACAGGAAGCGGTCGAGCTGGGCTTCCGGCAGCGGGTAGGTGCCTTCCTGCTCGATCGGGTTCTGGGTCGCCAGGACGAAGAAGGGCTTCGGCAGGTCCAGCGTGTGCTCGCCGACCGTGACGTGGTGTTCCTGCATCGCTTCCAACAGGGCGGCCTGGGTCTTCGGCGGGGTGCGGTTGATTTCGTCCGCCAGCACCAGGTTTGAGAAGATCGGTCCGTGGACGAAGCGGAAGCCGCGGCGGCCGGTCTCGGGATCGACCTCCAGCACGTCGGTGCCGGTGATGTCGGCGGGCATCAGGTCGGGGGTGAACTGGATCCGCTTGAAGCCGAGGTCGAGGGCGCGCGACAGGGTCGAGACCAGCAGGGTCTTGGCAAGTCCGGGCACTCCCACCAGCAGGGCGTGGCCGCGGCAGAAGATGGCCATCAAGGCCTGTTCGACCACCTGGTCCTGGCCCACGATCACGCGGCCGAGTTCTTCCTTCATCCGCCCGTAGGTCGAGTGGAGCTTCTCGACCGCCGCCTTGTCGTCATTGCTCATATCCCGGGCCATACGCCGTGGCCCGGCGGCAAATTGCAGGGAATGAAATGCGATGCGTGATTTCTCCGGCATCGGGCCTCTCAGCCCTTGATCTCGAGCAGCATCTGCGGGTTGTTGGGGAAGCGCTTGAGGAAGAACAGCAGGCGTTCCATCGCCTCGACCGGGCGGTGTCCGGAGAGGCCGCGGCGGATCAGGTGGATCTTGTGCAGCATGTGCTCGGGGAGCAGCAGCTCCTCGCGGCGGGTGCCCGACTTGAAGATGTCGACCGCCGGGTAGATGTAGTTTTCGGCGATCTTGCGATCGAGCACGAGCTCCATGTTGCCGGTGCCCTTGAACTCCTGATAGATCGCCTCGTCGGCGCGGCTGTTGGTCTGGATCAGGGCGGTGGCGAGGATGGTCAGCGAACCGGCCTCGCGGGTGTTGCGGGCGGCGGCGAAGAGGCGGCGCGGGACTTCCAGCGCGCCGACCATGACCCCACCGGTGCCGATGCCGCGGCCGCGGTCGCGTTGGCCGGATCCGCTGTTGTAGGCGCGGGCCAGCCGGGTGATCGAGTCCATCAGGAGAAAGACATGCTTGCCGCCCTCGACCAGCCGTTTGGCGCGCTCGATGCACATCTCGGCGATGCGGCAGTGGTTGCGGGCCCCTTCGTCGTTCGAGCTGGCGTAAATCTCGGCCCCGGGCAGGGTGCGCCGGAATTCGGTGACCTCCTCCGGACGCTCGTCGACCAGCAGGATCATCAGGTGCATCGTCTCGTCATGCAACTCGCGGACCGCTTCGGCGATGTGGAGCAGCAGCGTGGTTTTGCCCGAGCGCGGCGGCGAGACGATCAGCCCGCGCTGGCCGCGGCCGACCGGGGCCATCAGGTCGAGGACCCGGGTGGTGAAGCGTTCGGGCACGGTTTCCAGGCTGATCCGCTTGCCGGGATTGACCGCCTTGAGTTCCTCGAAGGCCGGCAGCTTCTTCGCTTGATCGGGAGTCAGGTCGTTGATCGTGGTGAGTTCAATCAATTGCTGCCCGCGCGGTCCTTCCTGGGCGATCCCGTGGATCCAGACATTCGGTCGCAGACCGTGGCGGCGGATCATTTCCGGCGCGACGAAGACGTCGTCGCGGGCCTGTTCAAAATTTTTGCCGGGCACCCGCAGGAAACCGAATCCCTTCGGGGCGAGTTCGAGCATCCCGTTGACCTCGACCTTGGGACCGCTGAAGGTGGGAGGTCGTTCGGCCGGCTCGGGCTGGATCCGCTCGCGCTCCGGAGCAGGCCGGTCGGGACCGCGTTCGGGCTGCGGGCGCTCGCCCTGCGGCTCCGGGCCACGACCGTCGCGATCCCGCTCGCGGCGGCGTTTCCGGCGGCGCTTGCGGCGCTCCCGGTTGGCATCGGTCCGTTCACCACCGCCACCGCCACCGCCGCCGCCGCCGCCTTCGGGCCGCGGCTGTTGCTGCTGCTGGGGACGCTGGGCTTCACGGGGCTCCCGCGGTTCGCGAACCTGGCGGGGCTCCCGCTCCTCGCGCGCTTGCACGGGGCCACCGCCGGGAACCCGGCCGAAAGCGATCGGCCGGGACTCTTCCGCGGAGGCGGAATCGCGCGGCGGACGAACCTCGGCGGCCGGAGCCGTCACGGGCGGCGGCGTCACGGTCTCGGCAAGCGCGAACGACTTCTCGGCCGCGGGTGCCTTCTTGCGTGCCGCTTTCTTCGCCTTGGCGGGCGCTTCCGACGGTAGGTCCAGCGGCAACACCGCCTGGGCCGGGACAGAGTCCACGCCGGTTTCTTTCGCCGGTTTGCGGGCCGCTTTCTTGGCGACGGCTTTCTTCGCGGTTTTTTTGGCGGCCTTCTTGGCGGCCTTGCGGGCAGCGGGCTTTGCGCTTGCGGACGGGGTTTCCGCGGCGGATTCGTATCCGGCGGTGTCCTGGGTATGGGGATCGCTCATTCAGAGAGGGGGCAAGCCGGAATCCTCCGGCGGGTCAGTCGTCGAGCGCCGCGAAAATCTCGTCGGCAATCTCGAAATTGGTGAAAATGTTGATCGTGTCGTCGTAGCCGTCCAACAGGTCGTAAAGTTTCATGACCTGCCGGGCGATTTCGGGGTCGGACACCACGGCGGGGGTCTGCGGGATGGAAACCAGTTTTTCGGAGCTGATGGCAAACCCCGAGCCTCGCAGTTCGCTGGCGACGGCCGCCAGTTCGGTCGGCGAGGTGTAGATCAGGTGCACCGCCTCGTCCCGCTGGACGTCGTCGGCACCGGCGAGGATCGCGGCTTCCATCATGCGGTCGTCGTCGATCCCGTCGGCCGCCACCTGGAGTTCGCCCTTGCGGTCGAACTGATAGGCGACACTGCCCGGGGTGGCGACGCTGCCGCCGTTGCGTGAGAAAATCGTGCGGAAATCCGCGGCGGTGCGGTTGAGATTGTCGGTGGCCGCCTCGATCAGGAAGGCGATGCCGGACGGGCCGTAGCCTTCGTAGGTGACCTCCTGGATCGCCTCGCCACCCAGTTCACCCAGGCCTTTCTTGATGGCCCGGTCGATATTTTCCTTCGGCATCGAGACCGACTTGGCGTTGTCCACGGCGGCCCGCAGCCGGTGGTTCATGCCGATATCCCCCCCGCCGGAGCGGGCTGCCAAGGCGATTTCGTGGGCACACTTGCTGAACACCCGGCCGCGGATGACATCGACGCGTGCCTTGATGTGTTTGACCTTCGACCACTTGTTGTGACCAGCCATTCGCTTGGTGAGGGAGAGAGGGAGCGGGAGCAGGGCGATCCGCGGCGGTGCGTGCCACGTCCCTGCAGGGACAGACGGGAACGGATTGGGAAGAACGAAGTGACCGGGTATCGCGAATCCATGCCAATTGCGAAACCGATCGCGACAAGGTCTTCAAACCCGGGGCGGCTGCAACTTTCGCTACTACCGACGTCCCTCGAACTGGAGCAACTGTGCCTCCCCCGGGGCGTTTGGCAAAGCAAAAAATTCGGCCGCGTGCCGGGGGACCGGGCGCGACTCCCCCACCCGTTTCTTTTTAAAATTCCAGACCATCGGATAGCACTTTTCTGCTGTCCTGCTTCGCTATCACCGATCTATCAGGCCAGCCCCACCGCCGTGCGCACGCGGTCGAGCACCACCGCCGCGGCGGCCCGGGCTTTCTCCGCCCCGCGGGCCAGCACCTCGTCGATGTATCCGGAATCCGCGAGGATCTCGGCGCGGCGCGCGCTGATCGCTTGGAAACGCTCGAGATAGGCCTCCAGCAAACGCTTCTTGAACTCGCCGTAGCCGATGCCGCCGCGGTCGAAGTCGGCCTCCATCGCGGCGACTTCCGCCTCCCCCGCCAGCAAGCGGTAAAGCGCCAGCAGCGTGGAGTTCTCCCTGGGCTTCGGCGCTTCGAGCGGGGTCGCATCGGTGACCAGCTTTTTCATGATCAGCTTCTTCGCCTCGTCCGGCGTCGCGAACAGCGGCAAGGTGTTGCCGTAGCTCTTGCTCATCTTCAGCCCGTCGAGGCCGGGCACCACGGCGGTCGCTTCGCGGATCATCGGCTCCGGTACCACCAGCGTGCCCTCGCCGAAGGCCTCGTTGATCTTGCCGGCCAGGTCGCGGGTGATTTCCAGGTGCTGCTTCTGGTCCTTGCCGACGGGGACGAGATTCGAATCGTAGAGCAGGATGTCGGCGGCCATCAGCACCGGGTAGGCGAAGAGTCCGTGGCTCGGCGAGAAGCCGTGGGCCACCTTGTCCTTGTAGGAGTGGGCCTTCTCCAACTGGCTGACCGGACAAACCGTCGAGAGGATCCAGGCGAGTTCGTTGACTTCGGGCACGGCGCTCTGGAGGAAGAAGACCGAGCGGCCGGGGTCCAGGCCGCTGGCGAGGAAATCCACCGCCAGCTCGCGGGTGTAGGCGCGCAGCTCGCCGGGGCTTTTGACGGTGGTCATCGCGTGGTAGTTGGCGATGAAATAGAAAGCCTCGCCCTCGTCCTGCAGCCGCACCGCCGGCTCCATCGCCCCGAAATAGTTGCCGACATGGAGTTTGCCGCTGGGTTGCAGCCCGGTTAAAATGCGCATGGCCGGGAAGATGGACAGGACCGCCCCGGCCGGTCAAGGGTGCCGGTTTTCGCCCCCTTGCGGGATCCGGATTTCCCGCTAGCATCGTCCATGACTTTCGAATGCAACGGTCCGGGCTGCAAGGTGCCCGCCTGGATGCCCCGCGTGCTCTTCATCGCCGGGATCTACCATCTGATGGTCGCCATCGCGGCGAACGCGTGGCCCCATTTCTGTTTCGACTGGGTCGGCATTCCCCGCCCGAACCACCCGATCCTGTGGCGCGCCGCCGGCTTGATTTCCGCCCTGTTCGGTGTCGGCTTCCTGATCGCCGCCCGCGATCCGATCCGCCACTGGCCGCTGGTCCTGCTCGGCTTCGCCAAGGCGACGCTGGTCATCGCGCTGCTGCTCACCTCGATTTTTGCCGACGAACTGCCGACCAAGGCGCTCTGGCTGGTTTTCTTCGATGACTTCATCTGGTGGTTCCCGCTCGCCGCCATCCTCTGGGCGACGGTGCAGGCCCACGTCGGCCGTCCGCCGACCCGCGACGAGCCGCTGACCATCGCCGAGGCCTGCCGATCGTACAGCCTGTCTTCCGGTGAGACCCTGGCGGAAGCCTCGTCCCACCAGACCCTCGCGCTCGTTTTCCTGCGCCATTTCGGCTGCACCTTCACCCGCCAGATCCTGCGCCACTTGCAGGACCTGCAAAAGGAGGCCGACCGCCACGACGCGCGGCTGGTGCTGGTCCACATGCTGCAAAAGGGCCGCGAGACCCACTATCTCGGCCAGCGCAGCGGGGTCGCCCGCATCGCCGACCCGATGTGCGAGCTCTACCGCGCCTTTGGCCTGGGCAAGGGCGGCTTCCTCGAACTCTTCGGCCCCCGCGTCTGGCTGCGCGGGGCGGTCTCGGTCTTCAAAGGCTGCGGCGTCGGTCATCTCGCCGGCGACGGCCTGCAAATGCCGGGCGCTTTCCTGCTCCGCGACTCCAACGTGATCTCCCGCCAACCGGCCCGCACCGCGTCCGACCTGCCCGACCTCCCCCGCCTGTTCGAAGGCATGCACCCGGTGTCACCAGCGGACGAATTGACCGCGTGAGGGTCGGTCGATCCGGGATCATTTGGCCTTGGGATTCCTTTTGTTGCGCGCCTTGCCGCCCTGCGGCGGAGTCAAGCCGTCATCGGGTTGGTTGGAAAGTCGCCACGGGTCCCCGAGGCGGCGCATCTCGGCGAGGAGGAGCGCCCGCATTTCCGCGAGCTTGGCGGCGTGCCGCGGGTCGCCGGCGAGGTTGACCTGGTGCTTCGCCGGCGGGGCCCCGGTGAGGGCGGCGACCTTCGGGTCATGGTGTCCGGCGAGGAATTCGTGGGGATTGTCCTTGAGGTTGAAGAGCTGGGTCTCGCGCGTGCCGGGGGATTCGTATTCGATGAGCTTCCAGTCGCCCCGTTTGACGCAGCGCATGCCCGGCTTGGCGCCACCGTTGTAAACGCCGTAGAGCGTGTCCCGGATGCTTTGTTCCTCGCCGAACAGGACCGGCTTGAAGCTGCCGCCCTCGTTGCTATCCGGCGACGTGACACCGGCGAGGTCGCAGAAGGTGGCGAGGAGGTCGCCGAGGTAAACGTTGCCGGGGGCGCGGACGCCGGGCTTGATGCCCGGGCCCTTGACGATCATCGGCACGCGCCAGGTGTGCTCGTAGAGGTTCTGCTTCCCCTGCAATCCGTGGCGGCCGATGGCCATGCCGTGGTCGGCGGTGTAGAAGATATACGTGTTCGCGAGTTCTCCCGTTTTCTCGAGCCTCGCGAGGACGCGGCCGATCTGGATGTCGATGTTCTCCGAGCAGGCGTATTCGCGGCCGATCTCGTTGCGGATCGTCGCCTCGTCGCGCCGGTTCCACACGCCGCTGACCGCCACCTCGTCGCGGACGTCCATGTGGCTGTTGTCGAAGGGGTGCGCGGGCAGCCAGTTCGGCGGCAGCGGCGCTTGCTTGGGATGGGCGGGCGGCGCGGCCGACTTGTCCTTGTGGTTGGCGGCACCGTACTTCGCGAGCAATTCCGGAGTCCCGTCGCGGACATCATGGGGATGCGAGAAGCCGAAGTAGATGAAGAACGGCCTCTCGTCCTTCTTCGCTTGCCGCTCGCCGAGGTAATCGAGCACCCGGTCGGCATGCCACGCGCTGCCGGTTTCGCGGGTGCCGCCGCGCTTCGTCTGGTCGTGGACGACGCTGAACTGCCGGTTCGCGGCGGCGTAGCTGTTGCCCTGCTTGCAGGTGCGCATGGTGGCGTACCCGGCGCGGTTGAAGACGGCACCCACGGTGTTCTTTTCGAGGTCCGGCGGGCAAGCGGCCGCACCCGGGCCGATCGGCAGGTGCCAGACCGTGCGGCCGCTCATGATCATGTGCCGCGAGGGCGTGCAGACCGCGCCGCTGAAGGACCCCATGTGGTAGGCGCCGTCGATGACCATGCCGCCGGCGGCGAGGCGGTCGATGTTCGGCGAATCCAGGGTGGATTGCGGGTTGTGGAACTTGAAATCGAAGGGCGACTGGTCGTCGACGAGAATGAAGAGAATGTTAGGCCGGCGCGAGTCCGCGGCATCGGACGGGACGGCAAGGGCGAAGGCTGCCAGCAAGGCGGGGAGATGTTTCATGAGGCGGGTCGGGTCGAAGGTTTCCAGGGTGCGTCACTTTTTCGGTTCCAAGGCCGGCCAGCGCGCGGATTTCCCGGCGGGCTGCCTCGCGCCGGGCGTGCTGCGGCCTTGCTCCACCTGGCGCTTCATCAGTGCCGCCAGTTTCTCGACGACCTCCGGGTTTTCCCGGGAAACGTCCTTGGTCTCGCCGAGGTCGGATTCGAGTTGGTAAAGTTCGCGTTTCCCGCCCTTGAGGAAAACGAGTTTCCACGGCCCTTGGCGGATGGCGAGGTCGCCTCCCGCCGACTGGTGGACGGTCGCCTCGCGCAGGGGGGGCCTGGCGGTGCCGGTCAGGGCGGGCAGGATGCTCACGCTGTCCTCGCCGGCGTTGTCGGGGAGTTGCTCGCCGATGATGTCAGCGCACGTGGCGATGAGGTCGTTGAGGCAGATCGTCTCGGCGCACACCGCGCCGGGTGCGATCCTCCCCGGCCAGCGGGCGAGGAAGGGCACGCGGTGCCCGCCTTCGTAAATGCTGGATTTCGAGGCGCGCAGCGGGGCATACGGCCGTCCCGCCGCGCCGTTGTCGGCGGTGGCGATCACCAGGGTGTTGCCGGCGAGGCCCTTCCTCTCGAGGGCGTCGAGCAATTGTCCGAGCATGTGGTCGCCCTGATAGACCCAGTCGCCGTACGCGGGATCCTTCTTCACCTCGTCGACCGCGCCGCTCTTGCCGGCGAATTCGGGTGCCGGGACGACCGGGGTGTGCGGCGGGCACATCGGGAAATAGAGGAAGAACGGCTTGCCGGCCTCGCGCCCCTCGATCCACTCGACCGCCTTGGCGATCATGCGCGGCTGGTTCTCCACGTCCTTGACGTTCTCGACCACGCGATCCTGCGCGAGGATCGTGCCGATATTGCGGGCATGGGTGAACCCGTAAAAGTAGTCGAAGCCGAGGTCGTTCGGCCCGCTGAGCAGGCGCGAGCCGACGGGAACAAGCTTCTGATCTCCCGGCTTGCCCTCCCATTTCATGCCGAGGTGCCATTTGCCGATGCAGGCGGTCTGGTAGCCGTGCTGTTTGAGGAACGACGCGACGGTGAGGCGCGATTTCGGAATGATGGGCGGGTTGTAGGTGGTGAGCACTCCGTATTGCCCGATGCGCGAGGGATAGCGCCCGGTCAGCAAGCCGTAGCGGGTAGGCGTGCAGACGGCGGAGGCGGAGTGGGCGTCGGTAAAACGCATGCCCGCGGCGGCCAGCCGGTCGATGTTCGGGGTTTTGAGCCGGCTGGCGGCGCGATAGCTTTGCGGCTCGCCGTAGCCCATGTCGTCGAACAGCACGAAGACGATGTTGGGTTTTTCCGCGGCGGGTGCCTTGCAACCGAGGGCGCAAACGAGGAGGGCGGCGAGGATTCTCACGGGGCGGCGGGTCGGGTGGTTTCAGGGATCAACGGGTATTGCGTGGGAAGCGGCGCACTTCGACGTCATTCTTTTGCGGCGCGCCCGGCGTGCTGCGACCGTCGGTGATGAGCTTTTCAAGCAGCGCTTTCATGGAAGCGACTTTTTCAGGCATCGAGGCGGCGAGGTTCTTCGTTTCGCCGAGGTCGTCGGCGAGTTGATAGAGATGGACGGGTTGCTTTCCCTGCGCGCTCGCGGTGCGCCCCGGCGGGCCGAGGATCAGCTTCCAAGGGCCGTCCCTCACGGCGGGAACGCCCGTTGCCGAGCAGTTCACGGCATGCGCGCGCACCGGTTGGTCCCCGCCCGTCAGCAGCGGGACCAGGCTGAAGCTGTCCTCGCCGGCGTTGTCGGGAAGTTTCGCTCCGAGGACATCGGCGAAGGTGGCCATGAGGTCGGCCTGCTGCACGAGCTGGTGGTTGACGCTGCCGGGTTGGACGCGACCCGGCCAGCGCACGATGAAAGGAACACGGTGGCCGCCTTCCCACACGTCGAACTTGATCCCGCGCAAAGGGCCGCTCGGGAAGTGGCCTTGCCCTTGGAGACCCGGCACATCGGCGGGGGGCGCGCAACCGTTGTCGCTGGTGAGGATGACCAGCGTGTTGTCCGCCGCCCCGCTTTGTTCGAGGGCGGCGAGCACACGGCCGATCATGGCGTCGGTTTCCATCACAAAGTCGCCGTAGGGGCCGATACCGCTCTTGCCCTGCCACTCCTGGTTGACGGCAATCGGCGTGTGCGGGGAGGTCAGCGGCAGGTAAAGGAAGAAAGGCGGGTCGCCCGCCGCAAGCTCGCGGATCCATCCGCACGCGCGGTCGATGATGGCGGGCAGGATCGGCTCGAGCTTCCAGCCCGCCAAGGACGGCCCCTGAACACTGGCCTGCTGCCGTTCGAGCAGGTTCGCGGGCAGGAATTCGCTGGGAATGCCGACCGTGCGCCGGTTCTCGATGAAACAGAAGGGCGGCCAGTTGGGAACGCAGGTACCGAAATAGCGGTCGAACCCGCGGTCCACGGGGCCGCCGGGAATATCGCGGGAGAACAACTCCCTCCAAAACGCCTTCTGCTCGCCGCTGGCGGGGCCGTTCTTCTTCGCGGGTCCTGACAGGAGATCCCCCTTCCCTTCCGGGACCGGCCAGTCCCAACCGAGATGCCACTTGCCGGCCATGGCCGTGCGGTAGCCATGCTGGCGGACGAGACTGCCGAGAGTCAGGCGGTCGGGAGCGATCAGGGAGTCCTTCCAGGTTCCGACAATGCCGCTTTGCAGCCGGCTGCGCCAATGGTAGCGGCCGGTGAGCATCGAATAGCGCGAGGGCGAACACACGCTCGACGAGGAGTGGGCGTCGGTGAACCGCATGCCTTGGGCGGCGAGCTGGTCGATGTGGGGCGTGGGGATTTTGCCGCGCCCGGGATTGTAGCAAGCGACGTCGCCGTAGCCGAGGTCATCGGCGTAGATCAGCAGGATGTTGGGCTTCGCCGCCGCGGCAGTCAGGGACAGGACGAACACAGAGGCGGCGATGGCGAGCAATCCGGGTTTCATACGGGCATTCCAGATTCCATGAGCGCAAAAAGTGACACGCGTTGTCCAACCCCTAATTTCCGCCGCCCTTCGCCCGCGGGTTGTTCACCATCTTCAGCTCATGGCTCCCGCGGTGCTTGACCACGTTCAACCAGATCCTGCCGTGGCGCTCCTCGATCGGATAGGTTGCCAGCCCGCGGCAGACCGGGGCCCTCGCCGGCGAGCCGTCCCCCAGGTTGAAGCGGCCGTTGTGTTTCGGGCACTCGATGATCTTGCCCTTCACCAGACCCGTCGCCAGATGGGTCTTGCCGTGGGTGCAGATTCCGTCCGTGGCATGCAGGACACCTTCGTCATCGCGCGCGACGGCGTAAGTCCGCGTGCCGTGATCGAAGCGGATCACTTCCTCGATGCCCAGGTCGCCTCCCGCACAGACCTCCAGCCAGCCCCCGCCATCGGGCTCCGCGTCGGATGCCGCCGGCCGGGCTTCCATCCGGGCGACCGCTTCCGGCAACCGGCGCTTCACGTGATACGCCGGATCCTTCACCTGCCGGAGCACTGCGGGAATGATCTCCTTCCACGTTTCCCACAATCCCGGATAAGGCTCCGGACAATCCTCCTTGACCGCCTCGTGGAGTACCGGGAGCGCGTGATATGGCACCAGGGGGAACATGTGGTGCTCGAGGTGATAGTTCATGTTCCAATAAAGGAAACGGTTCAGACGGTTCATCCTCACCGTCCGGCAGTTCAAGCGGTGGTCCAGCACGTTCTCCGCCAGTCCGCTGTGCTGGGTCAGCCCGTAGACCGACATCAGCCAGCTCCCGAACAGGTTCGGCAGCCCGACAAACATCAGCGGCAGGATGCTGCGGGTGCCGATCGCCAGCGCCACCACCCCGGCATAAATCGCGAGGTGGATCCGCGCCTTGCGGGAGATCTTCCCGAACTCGCCCGCGGGGATGAACTGCATCTCATCCTCCGCCATTTCCCCGAACGAGTGCATCACCAGCCGCCGGAAATACTTCGGGTAAACCGGCAGCCCGAAGAGCGAGAGGATCATGCCCTTCACATTCGGCGGACGCGGCACCGCGATCTCCGGATCGCGACCCACGATGATGGTGTCGCTGTGATGGCGCGTGTGGCTCCACCGCCACACCGTCGACTCCCGCATCACCATGAACGACGCCACTTCGTAGAGGGCGTCGTTCATCCAATCGGTCCGGAACGCCGTGCCGTGGCCCGCTTCATGCCAGCGCGAGTCGGCGGTGGAAGCATAGAGCGCGGCGTAGGCCAGATACGGCGGCACCGCCCACCACGAACCCCACAGCATCCCGGTAAGAACGGCCGTTCCGAGAATCAGGCCGAACCAGACGGCCGTATCCCGGATCGCCGGTCCGTCCTTGCGGACCAGCAGGTGCCGCAGGGTCTCGCGCGGAACCGGGCACTGGTACCAATCCGCCTCGGCCAGGCCGAGCTCGACCGCGCGATCCGAATTCTCGCGGTTCAACGTGTAGCCCAAGCGGTCGGGGGGGCGTGAAAACGTCGGGGTTTCGTGAGCGTGATCCATAACATCTCTCCTTTATCCGCGGAGACCGCACAACTTCATGATCCTGTCGGTCTCGCGGTACGCTTCCTCCACCCATTCGACGATCCGCGACGGATCCGGGGAGTATTCCAGTTCGATCGAAACCACCCCGTCGATCTCCAGTTCCTTGATCGCGTTCAGATAGGGTGAAAATTTGACCACGCCGCGCCCCGGCGGCAGATCGCCATGGACCTTGCCGTCGCAATCGCTGATGTGCACATGGATCGCCTTGCCCCTGAGATTCGCCAACTCTTCCGGCCCCACATCGGCCAGGGTGAGGTGCGAAATGTCGATGTTCGCGCGGACCTGCGGGTGGTCGCAGTCGTCGATGAACCGCACCATTTCCCTGACGTTGTTGAGCAAGCTCAGACGGAAAGGCTCCAGCTCCAGCGCGACCTCCACCCCCTTGCGGCCGGCGTGGTCGCCGATCTCGCGGCAGGTGTCGATGCCCCATTGCCACTGCGCCTCGGGCGGGATCACCTCCCGCTGCCAGATGTACTCGCCGAGCACCAGCAGGATATTCCTCGCGCCCCAGTCCGCCGCGAGATCGATGAACTTCTTGCAGCGCTCCACATGGAACTCGCGGACCGGTTCGTTGAAATCGATCAGCCCCGCGGCGACGACCGGCAGCGAGATGATCGGCAGGTTTCTCCTCTCACAGACCGCTGCGATGTTCCGCCGTTCGTCGTCGCCGACCTTCATCGCCTCGATGAAGATATCCACACAGTCGAACCCGATGCGGGCGATGTGTTCCAAGCCGGTGATCCGGTCCACCCCCGCCTGCCCGAACGCGCTGTCGATGATTCCCAGTTTCATGTTCTGTCGTTTGCCATTCAGGAAATGATCTCTTGTAGCGCCACCGACCGCCGCTCCCTCACGCTCAGTTCCGCCGCCTCGATCAACGCGAGGGTCCGCAGGTTGTCCTCGCCGGCGAGGACGCACGGGTCACCGCTGGCCAGGGCTTGCAACAAGTCGCCCATGGTCCCGGCAAAGGCGTCCGGAAACCAGGCACCTTCGAGCGCGGCCACCTGCATCGCCGGATCGCCCTTGCGCCCGTATCGCATCGTCGAGGGCGAGGTGTAGGGGTCCTTGCACCAGCCGATCTCACCGATCGCGAGGCCGTCGAGTCCCTCGATCCGCCACTCGATCCGGATCTCCCCCGGAGCGCCCTCTCTCACCGGTCCGGTCCAGACATCGTCGATGATCACCGCCCGCATTCCGTCGGCATATTCCAGCACGTAGGTGCAGATCCCGTCCTGATGGGGAAACCCGGTCCGCGGATCCGGCCTCACGCTGCAGAACAAACGTTCCGGATCCCCGAACCAGTGGCGCATGCAGTCGAGGTGGTGGATCGACATGATCTTCATCGTCGCGCCTCCCGTCTCCGCCTGCCACGGCTGCCAGTGGGGGACGCCACGCATGTCGATCGTCGCGAACACCATGTCGCCCAGCTCACCGCGCCCGATCAAACCCTTCGCCGCCTTCACCGACGGATCGTGGCGCATGTTCTGGTTCACGGCCAGCAGGATGCCCGCCTCCCGGCAACATTTCACCAGGTCCTGCGCGACGGCGAAATCGAGGGCCAGCGGCTTCTGGGCGAGAATCGCCTTGGCCGTTCCCTTGGCGCAAGCCGCACGGATCAGGTCCGGCTGATGCTGCGGCGGCACCGCGATATCCAGCACCTCGAGCGACGGGTCGCCGAGCAACGTGTCGTAATCCTCATGCACCACGGGGATCCCGAAACGTTCCGCGACCGCCGCGGCCTTCGCTTTCGTCCGTGAAGCGATCGCCGCCACCTCGTAGCCGGCTTTGGCATAGCTCACCAGATGGCACTCGCTCACGATGAAGCCGCTGCCCAGCACGCCGATCCGGTAGTTTCTCCTCATCGCGTTTGCCTACTTGGGCAGGCCCTCCGGGACTTTGTAGCGGCCGCGGAGATCCTTGTAGCGGGTTTTCATCTCCGCGAAGACCTCGGCGTAGGCGGGGTCGGCGTGGACGCTGCGCTGTTCGTTTGGATCCTCGGCGAGGTCGAAAAGCTGCCACTCGTCGGTGCGCGGGAGGTGGAAGATCTTGTGACGGCCGGTGCGGACGCCGTCGTGGGCGGCGACCTGGTGGACGCCCTCGCCGGAGTAGAAATAGTAGATGGAGTCGCGCCAGTCCGCGGGGGCCTTGCCTTCGTTCTTGAGGATGGGGAGCAGGCTGCGGCCCTGGATGTCGGCGGGGATCTCGAGCCCGGCGGCATCGAGGAAGGTGGGGGCGTAGTCGATGTTCTGGATGAGCGCCGCGGGGCGGATGCCGGGCTTCACGACACCCGGCCAGCGGAGGAGGAAGGGCATGGTGAGGGATTCCTCGAACATCCAGCGCTTGTCATACCAGCCCTTCTCGCCGAGGTAGAAGCTCTGGTCGGACGAGTAGATGACGATGGTGTTTTCCGCGAGGCCGGCTTCGTCGAGGTAGGCGAGCAGACGGCCGACGTTCTCGTCCACGGCGCGGATGGTGCGGAGATAGTTCTTGATGTATCTCTGGTATTTCCAGCTCGTGATCTCCTTATCACTGAGCTTGCCGGCGGCGAGATCGTCGAGGAACCGCTGTTGGCGCGGGCCGTAGGCGAAATCGAACGAACGCTGCTGAAGGGGCGTCATACGGCCATACTCGCTGTTCGGCAGGCCGTCCATCAAGCCGGCGGCGGCGGGCGGGGCATCGTGGAAGAACATGTCCCAGCCCCAGTAGAAGTGGTCGGAGATGGTCATGGCCTGCTTCTTGAGGACCTGGCTGCGGTTGGCGTAGTCGTCGAAGAGGGTCTCGGGCTCCGGCAGGTCGATGTCCTCGAACATCATGAGATGGCGCTCGGCGGGCATCCAGTTGCGGTGCGGGGCCTTGTGCTGGCTCATCAGAAGGAACGGGCGGTCCTTGTCGGCGCGGTTCTCGAGCCATGCGAGCGTCTTGTCGGTGATGATGTCGGTGACGTAGCCCTCGAAGCGCTCGGTGGTGCCGTCCATCTGGATGAAGTCGGGGTTCCAGTAGCTGCCCTGGCCCGGGAGGATTTCCCAGTGGTCGAAGCCGACCGGATCGGTGCCGAGGTGCCATTTGCCGATGACCGCGGTCTCGTAGCCGGCGGCGCCGAGGTACTTGGCGACGGTCGGTTGGGAGCTGTCGAAGCGCGAGCTGTTGTCGAGGAAGCCGTTGACGTGCGAGTGCTTGCCGGTGAGCACGCAGGCGCGCGACGGGCCGCAGATCGAGTTGGCGCAGAAGGAATTCACGAACAAGGCGCCTTGCTTGGCGAGGCGGTCGATGTTCGGTGTCTGGAAATGCTTGGCATAGCGGCTGTTGCCGTATGCGGTGATCGCCTGGAGGGCGTGGTCGTCGGAGAAAATGAACAGGATGTTCGGCTGCCTCGCTTTCTCCGCAGCGAGCGGGGCGACGGCAAGGACGAGGGTGGCAAGGCAGGTCGGGAAGGTGCGCATGGCGGGTGAAGGAACGGGTTTCAGGCGGGCAACGGCACGGTGTGGCTCGAAGCGATCCCGATAGGATGTCGTCAAGGGTCGAGCGCCGGATTGGGGAAGATGGGCGAGGGTTCGCGGTGGTCGTCCATCAGCTTGATCATCGCGGCGACGCGGTCGGGCTCCTGGCCGGCGAGGTCCTTGGTCTCCCCGGGATCGCGACCGAGGTGGTAAAGCTCGGGTTTGCCATTCTTGGACAGGTTGTAGTGCACGAGCTTCCAGTCGCCCTGGCGCAGCGCCCGGCGGGTCCCCTGTTCGTGGAACTCCCAGTAGAGAAAATCGTGCGCGCGTTGTGCGCCCGTGCCGGTGAGCGTCGGCAGGTAGGAGATACCGTCGAGGCCGGCGGGGGCATCGACCCCGGCGAGCTCGCAGGCGGTTGGCAGGAAATCCCAGAACGCGCCGACGTGATCGCGGGTGCCCGGCTTGCGGATCCCGGCGGGCCAGCGGGCGATCATCGGCACCCGGATCCCCCCTTCGTAAAGATCGCGCTTGCCGCCACGGAGCGGACCGGAGGAGTTGAACATCTCCGGCTTGTAACCGCCCTCGAAGTGGGGGCCGTTGTCGCTGGTGAAAATGACCAGGGTCTCGCGCGCGATGCCCTTCTTCTCCAGCTCGCCAAGCAGGCGGCCGACGTAACCGTCCAGCGCCTCGACCATCGCGCGGTAATGCGCGGCGGGATCCTTGACCGGGGTGTAGTGGGCATTTCCCGGCTTCATTCCGGCCCCTCCCGGCACGGAACCTTCCGGCCCCAGCACGGCGGCGTGGGGAATCGGATAGGAGAGGATCATCAGGAACGGGCCCTCGGTCTCCCGGATGAATCGCCCGGCCCGCGCGGTGTAAAGTTCGGCGTCGTAGGACTTTCCGTGGTGGAGGTGATTCCCCTCAAGTTCGACCCGCTTCTCCTGATCGTAAACGAAGCGCGGATAGCGGTGGTGACCGTCGCGGTGGTCGGTCGTGCCGTAGAACACGTCGAAACCCTTTTCCAGCACCCGCCGGGGGTTCTGCGTGTTCCCCCCGACGCATGACTTGCCGATCATGGCCGTGCGGTAGCCCGCGCGTTTCAGCAAGGTCGCGACCGTGAGATCCTCCGGGTCGGGCCGCAATTCGAACTCACCGTTGCCGCGCAAGCGGGTGCTGCCGGTGTCCAGGCCGGTCATCAGGGCGCTGCGCGCCGGCGCGCAGACGGTCGAACCCGAATAATGGCGGGTGAAGCGGATGCCATCCGCCGCCAGCTTGTCGAGCACCGGCGTGCGGATCGTCTTTTGTCCGTAGCAGCCGAGATCGCCATAGCCGAGATCGTCGGCGATGATGAAGAGGATGTTCGGTTTCGCCGCCGCCAGAGGCAAAGCGCACGCGATAAGAATGGACAGGCATTTCACCATGGTTCGGACAGGATTGGAGATCGAATGGCTGATCCGCAAAGAGTGATCTAGTGATCCATCACTTGGCAAGCCGGGGCGCGGAGTGGCCCTGCCCGCGGATCTTTTCCAGCAAGGCCTGGAGTTCGGCGACGCGATCCGGGTGCTCGGCGGCAAGGTTGTGTTTCTGCGCGATGTCGGTCCTCAGGTTGTAGAGCTCGACCGGTCCTTTGTCATCGGGCTTGTAGCCGTGGCGGACTTCCCATTCCCGGTTGGCACCCGAGACGTATCCGCTTGCCGCGTCCACCAGCAACCAATCGCCATGGCGGATGGCATACCCCTTCGGATTCGTGTTGTGGATATGGGTGGTGCGGACGGATTCGACCTCGCCTTTGAGCAGGGGCAACAGGTCGTGGGAGTCCTCGGCGGCGTTGGCGGGCAACTCGTGCCCGAGCGCGGCGGCGAGGGTGGCCATCAAGTCGATCTGCGATACCAGCGCGCCGGAGACGGCACCGGCCTTGGCGACGCCGGGCCACCGGATGATCGTCGGCACGCGATGGCCGCCCTCGTAGATGTCGCGCTTCAGGCCGCGCAGCGGGTGGGACGACCAATGGCCGAACTTCCCGTCGCGGGCATAGGCGTATTTCTCCGGCCCGTTGTCGGCGGAGAAAATGACGATCGTGTTCCCCGCCTGGCCGGAATCCTCCAGCGCCTTGAGGAGCTGTCCGATCGAGTGATCGGTCTCCACCACGAAGTCGCCGAAAGGCCCGGCCTTCGATGTGCCGTCGAACTCGTCGTTCGGGATGATCGGCGCGTGCGGCGAGGGATAGGCGAAGTAAAGGAAGAACGGCTTTTCGGAATCCTTTTTCGAACGGATGTATTCAACACCGCGGCGGGTGGTCTCGGGGATATTCTGATAGGGATCCCAGCCGGTGACCATCGGGCCGGGACGGCATTCCCAAGCGCCCTCCTTGATGGCCTTCCATTTCGCGGTGTCCATCATGGTGTCGGGGGCCTTGAGCACCTTTTCGTCCTCGATCCAGCAGTAGGGCGGGAAATTGATGACCGTGTCGCCGAAATAATGGTCGAAACCGTGCGCGAGCGGGCCGTCGGGTATGGACTTCGACCAGTCGAAGTCATCGGGCCTGATCCCGGCCGGCTTCGTGCCTGGCTTGCGGATCGCGTCCCAGTCCCAGCCGAGATGCCACTTGCCGATGCAGGCGGTCTGGTAACCCCGGGCCTGGAGCATCTCCGGAAGCGTCAGGCGTTCGGGTTTGAAAACCGACTTGCCGAAGGCGTTGACGATGCCGTGGAAGTCCCGCCAATGGTGACGCCCGGTGAGCATCGCGTAGCGCGACGGCGTGCAGATGCCGGAAGAGCTGTGGGCATCCGTGAAGCGCATGCCCTGCGCGGCGAGCTGGTCGAGATGAGGCGTGGGAATCTTGGAATCCGGGTTGTAGCAACCGAGATCCCCGTAACCGAGGTCGTCGGCGTAAAGGAGGAGGATGTTGGGCTTTTCCGCCGCGCGCAGGACCGCGGCGGTCGCGAGCAGCAGGAACAGGGATGTCAATCGTTTCATAGGTGGTTTCGAGCCAACGCCGACCGCAAGAAGGAGCGCTCCGGTTGAGGGAGACTTCACGCGTATTCCCAGCCCTGGCGCGGCTTGCGGGTGGTCAGGGCATTGGCCTCGGCATCGCCTGAAAACTGCTCCTTGGCGGGATCCCAGGTCAGCTTGCGCCGCAGCTTGTAGCCGATGTTCGCGAGATGGCAGACCGTCGCCGTGCGGTGGCCGGTTTCCGCCGTGCAGACCGGCTCCCCGCGGCTCTTGATGCATTCCAGCCAGTTGCGGAGGTGATCCGTGGCCGGGCCGGGCTTTGCACCCGGCGCGGTCGCGAGAATCTCCGGCGGATCGCTTTTGAGAAGATTCCGGTCCACCCGGATGGTGCCCGCCGTGCCCTCGAAGGTGCAGCCGCTGGGCCCGCCATGGAACATCTCCACGCCGTTGGCGTAGGTGAATTTCAAACCCGTCTCGCCTTCGGCCGGTGGCTCGATCGAGACCGGGCCGCTGGCGTCCATGCCCATCGCCCACTGGGCGATGTCGAAGTGGTGCGCCCCCATGTCGGCCAGCATCCCGCCGGCGTACTCCTCATATTTGCGGAAGGCCGGAAAGTGGTTGTGGATCCCTTTCGGGCAGAGGTCCTCGTGATAGCCGCGCTGCGGCGCGGGGCCGAGCCAGAGCTCCCAGTTGACGTTCGCCGGTTGCTCCTGTTCCGGGAGATCGCAGGGGATCGGCGACCCGCCCACCCCAATCCGGATGGTCTTCAGCTCGCCCAGCTTGCCCGCCCGGATCGCCTCCACCGCCTGGCGGAACCGGCCGCCAAACTCGCTGCGCTGCTGGCTGCCGGTTTGGAACACGAGCTTGTTTTTCCGGACGGCATCCACCAGCAAGCGTCCTTCGGCGATATTCTGGGTAAGCGGCTTCTCGCAGTAGATATCCAGCTTTTTCGCGGCGGCGGCCAGCGCCGGATGGACGTGCATGTGGTCGGGCGTCATGATCACCACCGCGTCGAGATCGTCCCGTCCGAGCAGTTCCCGGTAATCGACATAGGTCGCACAACCCTTGTACTGCCCGGACTTCACGTCCTCGGCATAGCGCTTCTCCACCACCTCCTTCGCCCGCGCGAGCCGGGTTCCCTCGACCTCGCACACCGCGACAATCCGGACGCCGTCCACCCGCAAGGCATGATCCATCACCCCGAAGGCGCGCTTGCCGTAGCCGATGAACGCGAGATTCAGCCGGCCGTTCGCGGGCGCGGCTTTCAGCAGCGCCGGGCCGAGGGCGGCGGTGGCGGCGGCACCGGTGAGGAAACGGCGGCGGGACAAGGAGGTGAGGATTTGCATGGTCGTGGACGGATTACGGGGTCACCCGCCCGATGTTTGCAGGGGGAAAACCGCTGCGTGGCGGCGAGGGTGACCTGATGAGCACCGATCTTCCCCTTGAAGGGCGACCGGCGCAAGACCTTCAGCTGAACGGAATCCATCGGCGGCAGCACCACCGGCCCGGCCGATGACCGAAGGATTGCATCCGGCGGCCGGGACTGGAAAAGTCCACGCATGAGCGACGCCCACGGCCCCATCGTGCTTCTCACCGGAGCTTCCAGCGGCATCGGCCGCGCCCTCGCGGTGATGCTGGTGGATCGCGGCGTGACGGTGCTCGGCGTGACCCGCCGGCCGGCCGCCCTCCCGCCCGGCGTGGTGCCGGTGCCGGCCGACCTGACCCAGCGGGAGGACATCCTCGCGGTCTTCCAGCAGCTCGGCCGGATCAACGCCCTGGTGAATTGCGCCGGCGTCGCCTACCTCTCGCGGATCATCGACGGAAATCCCGCCGACTGGGAGGAAATGTGGCGCGTCAACGTGATGGCGCTCACCCTCTGCTGCCAGCTTTCCCTCCGCCACTTTCCGCGCGAGGGCGGTCGCATCGTCAATGTCTCGTCGATGAGCGGCCACCGCGTCCCGCCGACCGGCGGATTCTACGCGCCGACCAAGTTCGCGGTGCGGGCGGTCACCGACGCCCTGCGCGCCGAATTGAAGTCCGCCGGCTCGCCGGTCCAGGTCGCCTGCGTGTCCCCCGGCTTTGTCGACACCCCGCTGCTCGACCAGTATTTCCGCGGCCGCGAGGAGGTCCTGCAGAAGACCCGCGAAAGCATGACGATGCTGGCCCCGGAAGACGTCGCCGCCGCCATCCTGACCATCCTCGAAGCCCCGACCCACGTCGAGATCGGCGACATCCTGCTGCGAAGCAGCGACCAGCGGATGTGATGACCCGCCCGCGCGGCCTCCGATTGCCGTCATTTTCCGGATGAAAACTCCGGCGGCGGTGCCAGGATGCCCTCATGAGATGCTGGTCCCGCCTCCTGCTTGCGCTCCCGTTCATCGCCACCGTGTCTGCCGGGACCGTTCACGTCACGGTCGGGAACACCGGTTGCCGGACCAAGCAGCTCACCGTCCAGCGACTGTGGAAAGCCATGCCGGGCGTGAAATCGGTGGCGATCGTACCCCGCAAGTCGGGCGACCCCGCCAACCAGCGCGTCTTCATCGTCGCCACGACCGGTGCCGATCCCGATCTGGCGACCTTGTCCCGAGCCCTTGGCCGCCGCGCCGAACGCTATCCGATTCTCGCCCATGCCGCCGCCGGCCCGGCCCGCTGAAGCCATGACCTGTCCGCCTGCGGCTTGATTTCTTCCGCCAGGTCGGAGCCCTCCCGCCCCTTTCGGAATCGGCATTTGCACCGCGCGGGTTCCCCGGATAGGAGCCAGCCATGACCGCGCGCGACCCCTATCTCGACCGCTTCTCCGGGATCGGCCGGCTCTACGGCAGCGCCGCGCTCGAAAAATTCCGCCGCGCCCATGTCGCGGTCGTCGGGATCGGCGGCGTCGGTTGCTGGGCGGCCGAATGCCTCGCGCGCTCCGGGATCGGCAAACTCACGCTGGTCGATGCCGATGATCTCTGCGTCACCAACACCAACCGCCAGATCCACGCGCTCGACGGGACCTATGGCAAGCCGAAGGTCGGGGTGATGGCGGAACGCCTGCGCGCCATCCAGCCGGAGATCGTGGTCACCGAGCGCCTGGAGTTTCTCTCCGACCGCAATGTCGATGGCTTTCTCGACGGCGGCTTCGACGCGGTGATCGACGCGATCGACGCGGTCCGCGCCAAGTGCGTCCTGCTCGCCCGCTGCCGCGACCGCGCCATCCCGGTCATCGCCTGTGGGGCGGCCGGCGGCCGGCGCGATGTCACCTGCATCCGGGTGGCGGATCTCGCCCGGACCAAGGACGACGCTCTCCTGATGGCGGTCCGCAAGCGTCTGCGCGACGAGCACGGCTTCCCGAAAGCGCGGCCCGGCGAGAAGATCCGCAAGTTCCACATCGAGGCGGTCTTTTCCGACGAACCGCCGCTGTTCCCCACCTGCGACGGCGGCGTCAGCCACGACAAACCGGAAGAGGTTCCGGCGGGCATCCGCTGCGACGCCGGCTACGGCACCGCCACCCACGTGACCGCGGTCTTCGGCATGATCGCCGCGGGACGGGTGTTGGAGAAACTGGCCGGGTAGCCCGGACGCTGCCACCTTGGACTGCGGGCAGCCCGCTGCCGCTTTCCGTCCGTCAGCCTGCTGACGAATCCATGGACTCCACAGCAGAGGCTCGACGCGCACGATCTTTTCCGAGCCGTCAGCCTGCTGACGAATCCATGGACTCCACAGCAGGCTGTGGCAACAAAGCGGCAGCAGGCTGCCCGCAGTCCAAGTTCCCCTCCCATCCCCAAAGCGGGATTCGGCAGGGTTCGAGCCCCGTCCGCTCCGCAGAAGGTCCGGGGATACAGGCACAAAAAAGCCGCCCCGCAGGGCGGCATTGCCACTCGTGAAGAGTGGCGGAGCGGACGGGACTCGAACCCGCGACCTCCGCCGTGACAGGGCGGCATTCTAACCAACTGAACTACCGCTCCAACTGGTAGTCTAACTCGCCTCGTGGCGTGGGCGGGAACCTAGGAGGAGCCCCCGACCCGCGCAACATCATTTTTCACTTTTTCTCGGCGTCATCCGAGAAGCTCGGTGACCGCTTCCAAGGAGGCCAGATCCTCGATCGAATGCACCGTCGCGTCCTTCTCGATCTTGGCCACCAGACCGGCCAGAACCTTGCCCGGGCCGAGCTCGATGAAGGTGCGGTGGCCCATTTCACAGAGCAGGCGGATCGATTCGGTCCAACGGACCGACCCGGTCACCTGCTTCTCCAGCATCGCACGGATCTCGGCCGGATCGGACACGACCGACGCGCCGAAATTGCACACCACGGGGATCCCCGGCGGCTGCATCGCGACGCCGGCGAGTTCGGTGGCGAGCTGGTCCTGCGCCGCCTGCATCAGGCGGCTGTGGTAGGCTCCCGCGACATTGAGTTTGATCGCCCGCCGGATCCCGTGGTCGCGGGCCTTCTCGACCGCGGCATCGATGCCCTCGACCGTCCCCGACAGCACGATCTGCCCCGGCGCGTTGAAATTCGCCACGTCCACCGCGCACTCGGCGGCCAAGGCTTTCACCGCCGCCTCCTCGCCGCCGATCAGCGCGGCCATCGCGCCCCGCGTCGCCTGGCAGGCTTCCTCCATGAACAGGCCGCGGCGGGCGACGAGCTTCAGCCCGTCCTCGAAAGAAAAAGTCCCGGCCGCCGAGTGCGCGGTGAACTCACCGAGCGAGAGCCCCGCGGCTGCCACCGGGTTGAGCCCGCCGACCCGCTCTTTCACCAGCGCCAAGGCAACCAGCCCGTGGAGATAAAGCGCCGGCTGGCAGCGCGAAGTGCGTGTCAGTTCGTCCTCCGGCCCTTCGAACATCGTCGTCGAAAGCGGGAAACCAAGTACCTCGTCGGCCCGCTGGAACAGCGCCCTCGCCGTGTCCGAAGCCTCGTGGAAATCCTTGCCCATGCCCACCTTCTGGGCGCCCTGTCCGGAGAATAGAAGAACGGCGTCGCTCATGTCGGTCCTGTCCTAGCGGGCGACGAGCCCGCGGAGCAAGCCCTCATGCCCGGCGACCAACCGCGCGACCAGTTCCGGCGCGCGGTCGATCGACTCCGCAATCGTCAGCCCGAAGCTCTCCAGCGACAGCGCGGCATCGAACAAGCCCGCCGCCCCATCCTCCACCCGCCCCGCCACCGCGACCACCGGAACCCCCGCCGCCCGCGCCAGCGCCGCCACCCCGGCCGGGCCCTTGCCGCCGAGCGTCTGCGCGTCCAGCGAGCCCTCGCCGGTGATCACCAGGTCCGCCGCCGCCACCCGCTCCGCCAGCCGCAGCGCCTCCGCCACCAGCTCGAAGCCCGGCACCAAGGTCGCGCCGGCGAAGCGGAGCAGCCCGAAGCCGAGCCCGCCGGCGGCACCGGCACCCGGCCGCGCCGCCATTTCCCGCGCCGCGCTCACCTCGGCCAGCAGGGTCAGGGCGGCATCCAGTGCTTCGATGTCGTCGGGCTCCGCTCCTTTCTGCGGACCGAAGATCGCGGAGGCACCGCGCGGGCCGGTCATGGGATGGTCCACGTCACAGGCAGCGACGATCGCGGGCAAGGCGATCCGTCCCGTCTCACGGATCGAGTGGAGCGAAAGCAGGTCGCCGGGATCGCCCGACAGGGAACGTCCGGCCTCGTCGAGAAACTCGATCCCCAGGGCCTCCGCCATCCCGGCACCGCCGTCGTTGGTCGCGCTTCCCCCGATCCCGACGTAGATGCGTCCCGCCTTCGATACCTCAACCGCATGCCGGATCAGTTCACCGGTCCCGAAGGTCGATGAGAGGAACGGCTGCCGCTCTCCGGGAGCAATCCGCCACAGCCCGCTCGCCGCCGCCATCTCGATCACCGCCACCATCTCGATCACCGCCACCATTTCCCCTCCGTTACGATAAACGCCGTAGTTCGCCACGATCGGCCGGCCGAGCGCGTCATGGCACGCGGCGGCGACCCGCTGGCCGCCGCTGGCCGCCAGCATCGCGTCGACGAAACCCTCGCCGCCGTCGGCGATCGGACACAGGTCGCACTCCCATTCCCGCGGCAGCCCGGCCCGCACCGCCTCGCAGGCCTCCACCGCGCCCAGCGATCCCTTGAACTTGTCGCACGCCAGCAGGACTCTCATGGCGGAATCATGCGCCGGCGGGCGGACGGTGGAATCCCAAAGCGTGGACTCCAACCAATCCGTTACCATCGGCCGTTTGCCGGCGTCGCGACTCCCCGCGAGCATGTCACTGGCTTGGAACAGGCCGATTCTTATGAAAGCCCTCGCGATCCTCCTCGCCCTGACCACCGTGGCATCCGCCCAGAAGCTCATCGGTTGGAACAATCTCGGGATGCACTGCATGGACGACGACTACTCGGTCTTCGCCATCCTCCCCCCTTACAACACGGTCGATTGCCAGCTCATCAACGCGTCGGGAAAGCTGGTGCGCGACCCCGCCGGCTTCTCGCTCACCTATGAGGCGATCGCCGATCCCGATGGCTCGATCAACCGCCGCAGTCACGGCAAAACCAACTTCTGGGAGCACTCGCAGGCCCTCTTCGGGGCCAGCCTTCCCGCGGAAACCGGTCTCACCGGCAAGAAGATGCCCGGTCCGTTCAACGAGCCGCAGCCGCTCGACTTCAATGCCCTGATGAACTGGTTCGAAGCCGCCGGGATTCCGATCACGCCGATCGACGACGCGGGACACCTGAACCCCTACCCCGTCCTGCGGCTGACCGCGAGATCCACGACGGGAACCTTGCTCGCGACTACCGACGTCGTGTTGCCGGTCTCCGCCGAGATGGATTGCCGGAAGTGTCACGCGTCGGATTCCGGACCGGCTGCCAAGCCCGCGGCGGGCTGGGTGAACGATCCGAATCCGGCGCGGGATCACCGGTTGAATATCCTGCGGCTCCACGACGAGAGACACCTCGGAACCACGGTGTACGCCAACGCTCTTTCCGCCGCCAAATACACGGCGGAAGGCCTCCATGCGAGCGTCGTCGTGCAGCAGAAGCCGGTCCTTTGCGCGGCGTGCCACGCCTCCGAGGCGCTCGGCACCGGCGGTGCCGAAGGCGTCAGTCCGCTCACCCGGGCGATGCACTCGCGGCATGCGAACGTGGTCGGGCCCGGCTCTCCCCTCACCCTCGATCACTCGGCGAACCGGAGTTCCTGCTACCAATGCCATCCCGGCTCGGAGACCCGCTGCCTGCGCGGCGCGATGGGCTCCGCCGTGGCGGCGGACGGCTCGACGGCGATGCAATGCCAGAGCTGCCACGGCTCGATGAGCCAGGTCGGCGCGGCCGACCGCACCGGGTGGCTCGACGAACCGAACTGCCAGCAATGCCACACCGGCAGCGCGACTCTGAACAACGGCCAGATCCGCTACACGAGTGTCTTTGAAGCCAATGGCATTCCGCGCGTCCCGGCCAGCGCGCTGTTCGCGACCAATCCCGACACACCCGCGGCCGGCAAGTCGCTCTATCGCTTTTCGAAAGGTCACGGCGGACTTCAATGCGGCGCCTGCCACGGCTCGACCCACGCCGAATATCCGGCGCTCCACCGCAACGACAATTTGCAAAGCGTGAAGCTCCAGGGCCACGCCGGGGTGGTCGCGAATTGCACCGCCTGCCACTCCTCGATGCCGAACACCGTGTCCGGCGGCCCCCACGGCATGCACCCGACCGGCAGCGCCTGGATCAAGTCCCACGACGACCATGGCAAAAGCGCTTCTTGTCTCGCCTGCCACGGTTCCGACCGGCGCGGCACGGTCCTGTCGCGCTCCTTTTCCGACCGTGAACTCACTTTCAGCGACGATGGGGTCAGCCACAAGATCCCGCTCTTCCGCGGCGCGAACGTGAGCTGCTTTCTCTGCCACAAGCGCGAGGACAACGGCGGCCTCGGGGGCATCTTCACCAACAACCTCCGACCGGTCGTCGCCAACGCGAGTCTCACCACCGCGGCCGGCAGCGCCGGCACCCTTGCCCTTGCTTCCAGCGATGCCAACGGCAATTTCCGGACGCTGCGCATCGTGGGCCAACCGCAGCACGGCACCGCGACCTTGGCGGGAAACCTCGCCACTTACCGTCCCGAGATCGGCTTCTCGGGACCGGACTCGTTCACCTTCGCCGCATTCGACGGCTTCGCCGATTCGAACCTCGGCGTCGTCTCGGTCACTGTTGGCGACCCGGCGACCGCGGATGCCCTCGACCGCGACCACGACCACTATCCGGACCTTGTCGAATACGCGCTGGGGCTTTCCCCGGACTTCCCGACATCGCCCGCCGCGCGCATCCCGTTCCTGAAAAATATCGGCGGCACGAACTATCTCACACTCAGCGTCCCGCGCTACCTCGCGCCAAGCGACGCGAGCGCGACCATTGAATTCAGTTCGGACTTTGAGTACTGGGTGCCCGGAGTGATTCTGGCCAACACCCCGTTCCTGCTCGAGGCCCGCGATCCGGATCCCGCCATGAGCCATGCGGGGAGATTCGTTCGGATCCGGGCGGAACGATAGACTTCGCCCCGACCCCCGCTCGAAATGCTTCCGCCCTTCGCTTCCTCGCGCCGTGACTTTCTCCGCCGCACCGCCCCCGGACTGGCCCTGCTGCCCTATCTGCCGTGGTCAGGCGGCGTGGCCGGGAAGCCGGTGGAGCTGCCGGCGGGCGCCGCGCCGGCAGCGCTCGAAGCCGCCTGGTTCCCAAGCCGGCTCCATGCCTTCGTATGGCGGAACTGGTCGCTGGTTCCACTGGAACGGATGGCCGCGGTGGTCGGGGCGCGGAGCGAGGACCTGGCGCGGCTCGGGCAAGGCATGGGGCTGCCACCCGCGGCAGAACTGGACGACACGCGGTGGCGGCGGGCTCACCTGACGATCCTCCGGCGCAACTGGCATCTGCTGCCCTACGAGCAAATCCTGGAATTGCTCGGCTGGACCGGGGAACGCCTGGCCTACACCCTGCGCGAGGACGATTTCTTCTTCCACAAGGTCGGGAATCTCAAGCCGAAGTGCCTTCCCTTGCGCTGGTCTCCGCCGACCGCGGCGCAGCAGGAACGGACGAGGGAGATCGCCGGAATCGTGCGCGAGTGCTTCCCGGGTGGTTCCCTGGAGGGAAAGGAGCCCTTGTTCTCGTTCATCGACACCTTGAAGACCCTGCCCGCGGCTAGCGCGGGCGCGACCGCGGCGGCTCCTTCCACCGCCTTGCGCATGGGCTACTCGTACTTCGCCTTGTGCGGGGACCCCTTGCTCGACCCCGCCTTGGATCCCTATCCCGACGGGCTGTTGGCCCGGCTCGCCGCGCTCGGCGAGAACGCGGTCTGGCTGCATGTGGAGCTGTCCCATCTGGCGGACCTGCCGTGGGCCCCGGATCCGCGGGTCGGCCAACGCCGCGCGGCCTTGGGAGCCCTGGTGAAACGGGCCGCCGCGCACGGCATGAAGATCTTCCTCTACCTGAACGAACCGCGCTCGCTGCCCGCGGCCGCTCCGGTGTTCCAACGGCATCCCGACTGGCGGGGCGTCCCGGAAGGCGAATTCCACGCGGTCTGCACCAGCGCGCCGGCGGTGCGCGCCGCGTTGCGCGAGGCGATCGCCGGCCTCTGCCGCGAGCTGCCGGATCTCGGCGGATTCTTCACCATCACCGCCTCGGAGAACCTCACCAACTGCTGGTCACACGGACAAGGCAGCCATTGCCCGAACTGTAAGGAACGCCCGCCCGCCGAGGTGATCGCGGAAGTCAGCGCGACCCTCGCGGCCGGCATCCGCGACGCCGGCGGCAAGCAGCGCTATCTGGCGTGGGACTGGGGCTGGGCGGACGATTGGGCGCTGGACGTGATCGCGCGCCTGCCGCCCGAGGCGGAGCTGCTCAGCGTGAGCGAGTGGAGCCTGCCGATCGAGCGCGGCGGCGTGAATTCGACCGTCGGCGAATACAGTATCAGTTCGATCGGCCCCGGCCCGCGCGCCCTCCGCCACTGGGCGGCCGCGAAGCAACGAGGCCTGCGGGTGGCGGCGAAGATCCAATGCGGCAACACCTGGGAACTCAGCGCGGTGCCCTACCTGCCGGTGCTGGAGAACATCACGCGCCACGCCACCGCCCTGCGCGACGCCGGGGTGGGCGACATCATGCTCGGCTGGACGCTCGGCGGTCATCCTTCGCCGAACCTGCAGGCGATCGGAGAGATCAACGCCGGCGGCACGCTCGACACCCTCGCGCTCAAGCGCCACGGCGCGCGCCACGCCGGCGCGATGGCCCGCTTCTGGCGCGACTGCAGCACGGCCTTCCGGGAATTCCCCTACCACATCGGCTGCGTTTACCACGCGCCGCTCCAGATGGGCCCCGCCAATCCGCTGTGGCCCGCCGCCACCGGCTACCGCGCGTGCATGGTCGGCATTCCTTACGACGACCTCGAATCCTGGCGCGCGATCTATCCGGCGGAGGTCTTTGCCAGCCAGTTGGACAAGGTCGCCCGCGGCTTCCAAGCCGCGATCACCCGGCTCCGGGCGGACATCGTCAGCACGCCGCCCGCGATCGCCGAAGAGCTCCGCTTCGCCGAAGCCGCGGCCATCCACTTCGCCAGCGTCGCCTGCCAATGCCGCGCCGTGGTCGCCCGCGACGCGAAGGACCACCCCGCCTTGAGCCGGCTCTGCAACGAAGAAGCCGGGCACGCGATCCGACTCCACGCCTTGCAGGGCGAGGACTCGCGGATCGGCTTCGAAGCCTCGAACCAGTATTACTACATTCCACTGGACCTCGTCGAAAAGGTCATCAACTGCCGCTGGCTGGCCCGCCACCTCGGTGCGTCGGAACCCGCCCGCTGAGCCGCAGCCTTGAGCGGACATCCCGACGGGCGGTTGGCACCCTTCCGGTTTGACCACGATCGGAGGACTTGTCAGGAATAGCTTGCCTCCCGGCGATTCCCCGCTATTGAAACCGCGCAGCCTCTTGGGCTGCGGGAGTCCTTCAACGGCTCCAGCCCTTTTCCGGTCTTCATCGATGAGAGATGGTTCGGGGATCTCCTGATAGCCTCATCGACACCGCCAGCCGCCGGGATTCCGTGCGGGCAGGCACCTGACAACATGACCCCGACCCTGTTCGAGGCGCTGCCCCTGGCCGCGCCCCTCCACCGCGCCCTGCGCGAACTTGAATACACCACGCCTTCGCCGATCCAGGCCCAGGCCATCCCCCTGCTCCTCGAAGGCCGCGACCTTCTCGGTTGCGCCCAGACCGGCACCGGCAAAACCGCCGGCTTCGCGTTGCCGATCCTCCACGCCCTGCACGAAAATCCACGCCAGGCCAAACCGAAGTGCGCGCGGACCCTGGTGCTCGCCCCCACCCGCGAACTCGCGATGCAGGTGGCGAAAAGCTTCACCACCTACGGCAAGCATGTCCGCTTCCGCCAGACCATGATCTACGGCGGCGTCGGCCAGAACCCGCAGGTCGCCGCCATGCGCGGTGGCGTCGACGTTCTCGTCGCCACTCCCGGCCGCTTGCTCGACCTGATCGAACAACGCCACGTCGATCTTTCCGGCGTGGAGTTCTTCGTGCTCGACGAGGTGGACCGCATGCTCGACATGGGCTTCCTGCGCGACGTGAAAAAGATCGTCGCCATGCTCCCCGCCAAGCGCCAGTCGCTGTTCTTCTCCGCCACCCTGGCGCCGAACATCGTCCAGCTCGCCGAGACCATCCTGCGCAATCCCGCCCGGGTCAGCATTCAGCCGGAAACGACCACCGCGGAACGGATCGAACAAAAGGTCTGCTTCGTCACCAAGGATGGCAAACGGCCCTTGCTCGAACAACTCCTCACCGACCAGTCGCAGGCCGGCAGCGCCAAGCTGACCATCGTCTTCAGCCGCACCAAACACGGCGCGAACAAGTTGGCCAAGAGCCTCTGCCTCGCCGGCTTCCATGCCGACGCGATCCACGGCAACAAGTCGCAGGCGCAGCGCGAGAAAGCGCTCGACCGCTTCCGCAAGGGCCTCACCCCGGTGCTTGTCGCGACCGACGTCGCCGCCCGCGGCGTCGATGTGAAGGACGTCGGCCTGGTGGTGAACTACGACCTGCCGAACGAGCCCGAAGCCTACGTCCACCGCATCGGCCGCACCGGCCGGGCCGGCGCCGACGGCCTCTCGGTGTCGTTCTGCTCGGATGAGGAACTCGACTACTTGCGCGAGATCGAAAAGGTCATCCGCATGCCCGTCCCGATCTGGGCCGATCACGACCAGCACGACGCCGGCCTCGCCGAGCGCTACGCCCGCGGCGGTCGCGGAGCCCCGCCGAAGAAGGTCCAACAAGGGCGCGGCGGCTTCCGCAGCGGTGGCGGCAGCGGCAGCGGTGGCGGTGGTGGCGGTGGTGGCGGTGGTGGCGGTGGTGGCAGCGCGGCAGCCGGAGCAGGCGGTGGCGGCGGCGGTGGAAACCGCAGCCGCGGCGGTCGTCGCCCCTCGCGCGCGGGCCGCTGATCCACGCATGCTTTCCCCAGGCCGCTCCCCACCGGGAGCGGCCTTTTCCGTCCCCCGGGACCGTTGGGCTGCTTCAGACCGGCTCGGGCCCCTTGAACCAAAGACGGCCAACCACGGAACACACAGAACACACGGAAAATGACTAAATGATCCAGATTGGACCACTCATCCTCCGGGTGAGAGCAGTCACCAACCTACCTCTCTGACCTTCCGTGTGTTCCGAGTGTTCCGAGTGTTCCGTGGTTTTCATTTCTGAATATAGATTGCGCAGCCCCCTCAATCCCAATGCCTCCAGGATTTCACCCGACCCGGAAAAAGCAGGCGACTCGATCCGGCACTCCCCGCAAAATCCGTCCCCTTCACCTTTCCTAAAGGTCGCTCGTGCCAGCCTCGCGCCATGAACGCATTGATCCGCTCCCTCGGCGCGCTGGCCGGTATCGTCGCGCTGCTCCCCGGGTGCAGCGTGGCTCCCGGCGGCGGCACCCCTTCGGTCACCCTTCCTGTCGCCTGGCGGAACGCCGCGGACTTCCCGTCGGCCACCCCCGACGACGACCTCGCGACCTGGTGGTCGTCCTTCGGCGATCCGCAGATGACCCGGCTGATCCGCGAGGCCCTGGCCGGCAACCGCGACCTCGCCTCCGCCGTCGCCCGGGTCCGCCAGGCCCAGGCACAGCGGGATGCCCAGAAGGCATCGCTCTTCCCCTCGCTCGGCTACGATGGATCCCGTAGTTCGGGAAGATCGTGGATCGACGGCGGCGAAGACCGCTCCTTCACCTCCTACTCCGCCGGACTCGGCGCCTCGTGGGAGGCCGACTTCTTCGGCGGGAACCGCCAGTCCGTCCTCGCCGCCTCCGCCGATGCCGAGGCCGTCAAGGAGAACCTTCATTCCGCCCGCGCCGCCCTGGCCGCCGAGGTGGCGCTCGCTTACCTCGACCTCCGGGCGGCGGAAGAACGGCTCCGGATCGTCAACCGCACCCTGGTGACCCGCGAGGAAACCACCCAACTCGCCTCCTGGCGCGCCCAAGCCGGCGAGATCGACCAACTCGAACTGCGCCAGGCGGAATCCAGCCTCGAAAGCGCCCGCTCGCAGCTCGCCTCGCAGGAACAGAATATCGCCCGGACCCGCAACCGGCTGGCCCTGCTCTGCGGCCGGGTGCCGGGCGGCATCCGCACCGGCTCCGGCGACGTCCCTTCGCCCGCCTACCGCCTCGCCGTCGGGATTCCCGCCGACACCATCCGCCAGCGCCCCGACGTCCGCGCCGCCGGCTACAACTGGGTGGCGGCCATCGCCCGCACGAAGTCCGCCGAGGCCGACCAACTGCCGAGCCTGCGCCTGTCCGGATCGCTCGGCGTGGACACCCTGAGCAGCTCCAAGCTCTTCAATCCGGAAACCCTCGCGGCAGGTCTGGTCGCCGGCATTTCCGGCCCGATCTTCGACGCCGGCCGCATCCGCGCGAACATCACCGCCCAGGGCGCGGCCGAAGAACAGGCGCTCCTTTCCTACGAGTCCTCCATTCTAACAGCCCTGTCCGAGGTGGAAGACTCCCTCATCGCCTGCCGCCGCTCGGCGGAACGGCTCGCCTCGCTGGAGAAAGCCGCCTTCGCCGCGAAAGAAGCCTCCAAGCTGGCCAACCAGAAATACCGCGCCGGCGTCATCGACATCACCACCGTGCTCGATACCCAGCGCAGCGACCTCGCCCTCGAGGAAAGCGTCACCGCCGTCCAGGCCGACCGCGCCGCCGCCCATGTCCAGCTTTACAAGGCGCTCGGCGGCGGTTGGTCCGCCGGCTCCTGATCCCCATCTCCATGAAGTCACCCGATTCCGCCCAAGACCTCGCCGCCATCCTCGATCGCGGCAAATCCCGGCCGATCCGCAAGTGGATCGCCATCGCGCTGCTCCTCGCCGCCCTCGGCGGCGGGGCCTACTACTATTTCAATCGCACCGGCAACGGCGAGACCGGCCCGGAATACGTGACGAGACCGCTGGAGAAGGGCGAGATCTCGATCGAGATCACCGCCACCGGCAACCTCGCGCCGACCAACCAGGTCATCGTCGGCAGCGAGCTCTCCGGCACCGTCGCCGAGGTCTTCGTCGACACCAACGATACCGTGACCAAGGGCCAGGAACTGGCAAAGCTCGACACCATCAAGCTGATCCAGCAGACCGAGCGCACCCGCGCCACCCTGCTCTCCACCAAGGCCCGCGTCAGCCAGGCGGAAGCCACCGTGCGCGAAACCGAGGCGTCGCACGACCGGCTGCTGGAACTCCACAAGCTGAGCGGCGGACAGACGCCGTCGAAGGCCGACATGGACTCCTCGCTCGCCACCGTCGAGCGCGCGCGGGCCGAACTCGAGAGCACCAAAGCCTCGGTGGCGGAGGCCGAGGCGAACGTGAAGGCGATCGAGCGCGATCTCGAAAAGGCGGTGATCCGCTCGCCCGTCAACGGCACCATCCTCCTGCGCAAGCTGGAAGTCGGCCAGACCGTCGCCGCCTCCTTCACCGCGCCCGAGCTTTTCACCATCGCGGAAGACCTGCGGAAAATGGAGCTCGTCGTCGCGGTCGCGGAGTCCGACATCGCCCGGGTCGAGAAAGGCCAGGCCGTGGAGTTCGAGGTCTCCGCGTGGCCGAAGCGGATCTTCAACGCGACGGTGAAAAAGGTCTTCTTCGGGTCCTTGCTCACCAACAACGTCGTTACTTACAGCACCGAGCTGGAGGTGAACAACGACGACCTCAGCCTGCGCCCCGGCATGACCGCCACCGCCGACATTTTCATCGAGCGCAAGCAGGACATCTTCATCGTGCCGAACTCCGCACTCCGCTTCGACCCCGCGGCGGCGGCGAAGCTGGGCCAGGATGAGGAGGGCGACCGCACCATCGTCCAGCAACTCTCGGGCAGCGGCCGCCGCTGGGGACGCGGCTCCGGCTCGACGGTGCCGGCCGGCCCCGAGAAGAAGGGCGCCAGCATCTGGGTGATGGAAAATGGCGCGCCGGTCGAGGTCAAGGTGAGCACGGGCCTCACCGACGGCAACCACACCGAGGTCACCGGGGAAGGACTCGCCGAAGGCGCGGAAATCATCGTCAGCGCCAAGCCCGTGATGAAGCCATGAGCAACCTGATCGAACTGCGCGGCCTGACCAAGACCTACGGCCGCGGCGACGCCGCCTTCCAGGCGCTTTGCGGCGTCGACATGGACATCGCCCGCGGCGAGTTCCTCGCGGTGATGGGCCCCAGCGGATCGGGGAAATCAACCCTGATGAACCTGTTAGGCTGCCTCGACACTCCGACTACCGGCAACTACCGCTTTGACGGGGTCGCGGTCGAGACCCTCAACAAGGACCAACGCTCCCTCCTCCGCCGCCAGGCCCTCGGCTTCATCTTCCAAGGCTTCAACCTGCTCGCCCGCACCTCGGCGCTTGAAAACGTCGAGCTGCCCCTGCTCTACCGCGGCCACACCCGCAAGCAACGCCACGAGCTGGCGCGCCGGGCGCTGGCCAGCGTCGGGCTGCCCGACAAGGAGCGCAACACCCCGTCCGAACTCTCCGGCGGCCAGCAACAACGGGTCGCCATCGCCCGCGCGATCGTCACCAGTCCCGGCACGCTGTTCGCCGACGAGCCGACCGGCAACCTGGATTCCAAGACCACCGGCGAAGTGATGGAGCTGCTGTGCCGGCTCAACGAGGACCTCGGGATCACCGTCATCATGGTCACCCACGAGGACGAGGTGGCCCATTATGCCAAGCGGGTCATCCTCGTCCGCGACGGCCTGATCGGCTCGGACCGGCCCAACCCCAACCGCATCGAACGCAACCGCTGAGTCATGTTCTGGAACGCCTTCGTCATCGCCCTCCGCGAGATCCGCCGCAACCTGACCCGCGCCTTCCTCACCGTCATCGGCGTGGTGATCGGCGTCGCCGCCGTGGTCACCCTGGTCACCCTCGGACGCGGTGCCACGGAGTCGGTGAAAGCCCAGATCGAGAAAGTCGGCAGCAACCTGCTGACCCTCCGTCCCGGCCAGGGCTGGGGCCCGCAATCCGCGCCGCTTTTCAGCATGGACGACGTGGAGGTCATCCGCCAACAAATCCCCGGCATCCGCTCGGTGGCCCCGATGGCAAGCACCAGCGTCCAGGCCGTGTCCGACGAGGAAGCCCGCCAGACCGACATCCAGGGCACCACGCCCGAGTACTTCCCGATCGGCAACTGGGACATCGCCGACGGCCGTTTCTTCACCGACGAGGAAGTCGTCGACGGCGCCACCGTCGCGGTCATCGGCGAGACGATCCGCAAGGAACTCTTTCCCGCCGGAGAAGCCATCGGCAA
The DNA here is from genome assembly GCA_945883695.1 of Akkermansia muciniphila. GTDB lineage: Bacteria > Verrucomicrobiota > Verrucomicrobiia > Verrucomicrobiales > Akkermansiaceae > Haloferula > Haloferula muciniphila_A. Next base: position 45,514 of record CAMCYK010000016.1, read on the forward strand.
GAAGATCCGCCTGCTCAACACCGCCGTCACCGTGATCGGCGTGACCGGCATCAAGGGCCAGGCCGGCTGGGGAGACGACCTTGATGACAACATCATCATCCCCCTCACCACCCTGCAACGACGCCTCAACGGCCAACTCTCCAAACAAAATCTCGGCCAGATCATGATCTCCACCGAGGACGGCTATCCCAGTGAAGCGGTGGTGGCGGACCTGAACTCGATGATGCGCGAGCGGCGGAACCTCACCCGCAACCAGCAGAACAACTTCTCCGCCTTCGACAGCCGGCAAATCGCCGACGCGGTCAGTTCCAGCACCAAGGTGATGACCTCGCTGCTGGGCGCGGTGGCCGGCGTCAGCCTGCTGGTCGGCGGCATCGGCATCATGAACATCATGCTGGTCTCGGTGACCGAGCGGACCCGCGAGATCGGCATCCGCATGGCCATCGGTGCCCGGGCCCGCGAGGTGATGCTCCAGTTCCTGGTGGAAGCCGTGACCCTCTCCTGCGTCGGCGGGCTGTTCGGCATCGCGCTGGCCTACGGGCTCTGCGTCTGGCTGGCCGAGCTGGTCGGCGCGCCCTTCACCTTCGATCCGAAGATCAACGGCATCGCCTTCGTCTTCTCCGCCGCCATCGGCATCCTTTTCGGCTTCATGCCCGCCCGCCGCGCCGCCAGCCTCGACCCCATCGAAGCCCTGCGGCATGAGTAGATGGTGGATGGTAGATGGTGGATAGTAGATAAACAGCCGCCGACACCGGACATTTTCAACCAGCATCCACGATCCACGATCCACGATCTACCATCTCCCATCTGCCATCTCGAAATGCGCCTCCTCGTCATCGAAGACGATCCGCTGCTCCGCCACAGCCTTTCCGAAGGGCTGCGGGAGGAACTCTACGCGGTTGACACGGCGGCGGATGGCGAGGACGGCCTGCTCAAGGCGCGGGAGACCGATTACGACTGCATCGTGCTCGATGGCATGCTGCCGGGCATCGACGGCTGGGAATTGCTCCGCCGCCTGCGCCAGGAGAAGACGACGCCGGTCCTGATGCTGACCGCCCGCGACGCCGTGCCCGACCGGATCCGCGGCCTCGACGCCGGGGCGGATGATTACCTGACCAAGCCCTTCGATTTCGAAGAATTGCTCGCGCGCTTGCGGGCCCTGATCCGCCGCAGTTCGGGCCTGGGATCGAACGTGTTGGAGATCGACGGCATCGAGATCGACACCGCCGCGCGCACGGTCCGGCACGACGGCGAGGCGGTCCCGCTGACTCCGCGCGAGTATGGCCTCGTCGAATACCTCGCCCTCCACCGCGGCAGCGTGGTCAGCCGGACGGAACTTTACCAACACCTCTTCGACGAGAGCGACGACACGCTTTCCAACCTCCTGGACGTCCACGTTTCGAATGTCCGCAAGAAACTCGGTCCGTCCTTCATCTCCACCCGCCGCGGCCACGGCTACTGCATCGAATGAAGCGTCTCTTCCAATCGGTGCGCTGGCGGCTGCTACTGTGGTACGCGCTCATCCTGTTAGGCCTGATCACCGGCCTCTGCCTGTTGGCTTTCCGCCTCACCGCGGACGATCGCAACGGCCAGCTCGACCGCGAGATCCGCAATTTCCAAGGCACTTTCTTCCGCAGCCTGTTCGCCTCGCGCCCCTTGCCGCGGCCGGACGATCCGCCAAGCCTCGACGAGATCCGCGAACGGCTAAGGGATCCGGGCGACGTCTCCGCCTTCCCGCCGGAACTTCACGCGCTGTTCGAAGGCGGCGGCGGCGGATCCTATCTTGCCTGCTGGGACAGCGACGGATCCCCGCTCTTCGTCTCCGCGAATGCCCCGTCCGATCTCTCGCCCCCCGCGGCGGGTGGGGACAACTCGACCCGTTACGTGGAACGGGAAGGCCGCCGCGAACACCATCGCATCAATCCTTCGGGCATGAGTTCGATCATCGGCCGCGAGATCGCCGCCGAGCAAGCCGAGCTGCGGAACTTGGGGCTGCTGCTCGCCCTCGGCGGCGCCGCCGTCTGGCTCGCCGGACTGGGAGGCGGCTGGTGGCTCGCCGGCCGCGCCCTGCAGCCGATCGACACCATCGGCCGCACCGCCTCGCGGATCGCCGCCGGCAACCTCGACGAACGGATCCGGATCGCGAACACCGACAACGAGCTCGACCGCCTCGGCCAGGTGCTGAACGAGACCTTCGACCGGCTCGCCGCCGCGGTCGAACGGCAGAAGCGCTTCACCGCCGACGCGTCCCACGAGCTGCGCACGCCGGTCACCATCATCCTCGCGGAAACCCAGCGCGCCCTCAAGCGCGAGCGCGAGCCGGAACAATACCGCGAGATCCTCGCCAACTGCCGGACCGCCGCCGAGCGGATGCGGGCGCTGGTCGAGTCGCTGCTGGTGCTCGCCCGCCAGGATCTCCCGGCATCCGGAACCGAACCGGTCGCCTGCGATCTCGCGGAAATCGCCGCCGGCGTCGCGGAGCTGCTGCAACCTTTGGCCGACGAGCATTCGATCACCATCGAACGCGAGCTTTCCCCCGCCCCGCTCCATGGCGATCCTCATTCGCTGGCGATGATCGTCCAGAACCTCTTGTCCAACGCCATTGTTCACCCTCCCTCCGGCAGCAAGGTGCGGCTGACCACCACGACCACCGCCGACGCCGTCGTGCTCGACGTCAGCGACAACGGGCCCGGCATCGCCGCCGAGCACCTGCCCCGCCTCTTCGACCGCTTTTACCGCGCCGACCCGGCCCGCGGCCAGGCGACCGGGCACACCGGCCTCGGCCTGGCAATCGCCAAGACCATCGTCGGGAACCACGGCGGAAAGATCGAGGTGCGAAGCGCGAGCGGCACGACGTTCCGGGTAAGCCTGCCCCGCGGCTGACCCTACCGGAACGTTATGAGGGACCGCAGCGTGTACTGGACCGCGGATCTTTAGTCCGCTTGGACGGTCGGCGATTTCAAGCGGACTAAAGA
>CAMCYK010000017.1 GCA_945883695.1 Akkermansia muciniphila
GCATCAGTGATAACAAGGGCCAGCACCTTGCCCACATCAATTCCATCGAAGCCTGGCTGAAGACGGGAAATGAACTTCCGTGCAATGTGAAATTCCTCATCGAGGGGGAAGAAGAAGTGGGTTCAAAGGCGCTCTACGGTTTCCTGGCCGATAACTCGAAGGAACTCGCCTGCAAGGCTCTGGTCGTGTCGGACACCGAGATCCCCAGCATGGAGTATCCCGCGCTCTGTTATTCACTCCGGGGCATGGCGCCGCTTGAGATCCGCCTCGATGGCCCGGACCGCGATCTTCACTCCGGTCTGTTCGGCGGCGCGGTGGACAATCCCGCGATGGTGCTCTGCCAGATGCTCGGCCAAATCCGGAACGAGAGTGGCAGCTTCACGATCCCCGGGTTCTACGATGACGTGGTGCAGCTCTCCGCCTACGAGCGGGAGCAGATGGCCAAGGTTCCTTTCGATGAAGCGAAATTCCGCGAATCCGTGGGAGTCGGCGCCCTTTTCGGCGAGGCGGGCTACACTCCGGATGAGCAACGTACGGCACGTCCCACATTTGAAATCAACGGCCTTACCAGCGGCTACCAGGGCGAAGGGGGCAAGACGATCGTCCCTTCGTGGGCGAGTGCCAAGATCACCATGCGTCTCGTCCCGAACCAGGAACCCGGAAAAATCATCGCGCTGGTGAAGAAGCATCTCGAGGCGATTTGCCCGCCGACCGTCAAACTCAGCGTGACCGAAGGCCAGGGCGGCGGCCCTTACATGGTGGACCCGACCGGACCGCTCGCACAGGCCTGCATGCGTGCGGCCAAAGCCGGCTTCGGCCATGAATGCGTGCTCGTCCGCGGCGGTGGCAGCATCCCGATCATCGCGGCCTTCAAGCAACACTTGAACGCGGACTCGTTGATGCTCGGGCTCGCGCTGCCCGACGACAACGCCCACTCCCCGGACGAGAAGTTTTCGCTCGATGCCTACATGGCCGGGATGAAGATGGCGGCGCACCTCTGGCCGGAACTCGCCGCAGTCGATTGATCCGCTTGGATTTCCGCCCTCAAACCGGCGGTTCGGTCTGGACAGCCGGCGCGGTTGCGTGAACCACTCGTTTCGCGTCCGATTTGCCATGAATCCCCAACTCCTCATCGTCCTTGGTCTGCTCGTCGCCTCGGTGGTGATGTTCGTCATCAACAAGCCGCGGATGGACGCGGTGGCGCTGATCATGCTGGTGCTGCTCCCCTTCACCGGGGTGATCACCATGGGGGAGGCCCTCGCGGGTTTCAGCGATTCAAACATCGTGCTGATCGCCGCCTTGTTCGTGATCGGCGAGGGACTGGTGCGAACGGGTGTGGCGCAGCGGATCGGGGATTGGCTTGCCGCCAAGGCCGGCAGCAGCGAGACCCGCCTGCTGGTCCTGCTGATGTTGGCCGTGGCGATCCTCGGCTCCATCATGAGCTCGACCGGGGTCATCGCCATTTTCATCCCGGTCGCGCTCCGCATCGCGCAAAACACCGGCATGGCGGCCAGCCGCCTGATGATGCCGATGAGCGTCGCCGCGCTCATCAGCGGCATGATGACCCTCGTCGGCACCGCGCCCAATCTGGTGGTCAACAGCGAGCTCACCCGCCAAGGCGCGGATGGCTTTGAATTCTTCAGCTTCACCCCTTTCGGCGTGCCCATTCTCGCCTTGGGAATCCTTTACATGCTCTTCGCGCGCCGCTGGCTGTGCTCCAAAACAACCGCCGAGAGCAAGTTCAGCCGCCCCAGCCTGCGCGACTGGGTGGAGGAATACAAGCTCACCAACCGCGAGCACCGCGTGCGGGTAACCGGTGCATCATCCCTGATCGGCCAGACCATCGGCGACGTGGAGATGCGCAGCACTTCCGGCGCAAGCATCGTCGCCATCGAACGCAGCAAACCCACCGAACGCCTCATCCGGTCCTCGCGCAAGATCATCAGTCCGTCCACCTCCACGGTCATTCTGGAAGACGATATTCTCTTTGTGGACATCGTCAGGCTTACTGAGTCGCCGGAGGCGATCCGGCAGAAATATGGTTTGGAGGAACTCCCGCTCGGGGGTGGTTACTTTACCGATCAAACCCAGGAAATCGGCATGGCGGAAGTAATGCTCGGGGCGAATTCGAATCTTGTCGGCAAGACCGCCGTCGAATCCCGCATCCGCGGTCGCCACGGTTTGTCCGTGATCGGCCTGCGCCGTGGCAACGTGGCGGAAGAGGGCGATCTGCTGAACGAAAAACTGAAAGTCGGCGATACCCTGCTGGTCATCGGAACGTGGAAACAAATCCGCAACCTGCAATCCGACGCGTCCCATCTGGTCGTGCTCAATTTGCCCGCCGAAATGTCACAGGTGATTCCCGCCGCGCGCAAGGCACCCCAAGCGGTCGCGTGCCTCCTGCTGATGGTCGGGCTCATGATCAGCGGTGTCGTGCCAAACGTGCAGGCGGCCTTGATCGCGGCACTGTTGATGGGCGCGCTCCGATGCATGGATTTTGAGAGCGCCTATCGTTCGATCCATTGGAAGAGCCTGATCCTCATCGTCGGCATGTTGCCCTTCTCCCTCGCCTTGCAGCGCACCGGCGGAGTGGATCTTGCCGCCGACGGCTTGATGGGGGCGATCGGCGGCGCGGGAACCCACGTGGTTCTGGGAAGCATTTTCCTGATCACGGCCATGCTCGGGCTCTTCATTTCGAACACCGCCACGGCGGTTCTCATGGCACCGGTCGCACTTGCCATTGCGAGCGACATGAACGCCTCGCCCTACCCGTTCGCGATGATCGTCGCGCTCGCCGCTTCGACCGCATTCATGACGCCGATCTCCTCGCCCGTGAACACGCTGGTCGTGGGTCCGGGGAACTACAAGTTCGGTGATTTCGTCAAAGTCGGAGTGCCCTTCAGCCTCGTGGTGATGGTCGTGTCAGTCATTCTGGTCCCTTTACTGATGCCGCTTTACAAGTAAGCACTGGTATCGGCATCGGCTACCACCGGCTTGCCTCCCGCCCTTCTAAAACGACATTCGGAATCATTGTATCGCCAAAGATGGCCTTGGCGCGGGCGGCGAAATCCGGCATTTTGAAATTCGCCGGCGCTTCCGGAAGTGGCGGACAAATGCGGGCAACGGGGCGGGTCCGCTTCAACACGGTGACTTCCCCGCCTTGCGCAACCAGCGCAAGGACGGCGCTGAAGTCATTGTGGACCTGTCGGATCGTGACCGTTTTCATGTGCAACGCGATGTTTCACGTTCGCCGCCGCTTCAAGCTTGGGCTTCGGGAAGCGCCGGCCGCTCCGCTCAGAAGGCGAAGCGGAATCCCATGAGGAAGCCGGCGGCATCCTGATAGGAATTCCCGAGCTCGTCGCTGTAGGTCAACGCGCGCCATCCGGCGTAAATGTCGAGCGATGCGGCGTCGATCGTCTGCACGGCATAGAGGCCGTAGTTCTCGGTCTTCGCACCGTCGGACAGGAAGTCGCTGCCGTTGTAGTAGTCCACCGACAGTGACGTTGTGCCCGCCTCGAAAAAATCCCACCGCCAGCCGGCCCGCAACCAGTAATAGCCCGCCCCGTCGACCAGCCGCCCGGCCGAGAAGGCGAGATTCAATCCGCTAGGCGTGTGGATGGCCGAAACGGACCCGGCCACGCGTTCCGCGTTCGCACCGTCCGGGTTGTCGACCCATTGATAGCCGACGGCGCTGCGCACAGACACATCGCCGAAATCACCCAGCCAGCGGATGGCGACGTCGTAGTAATGGTTGTCGTCGCCTTCGGTGAGCGCGTTGATCCCGTAGGAGCTGGCGAGCGTCAGACCCCGATACGCCGGCGTGTCATAGCGGAGGCGGTATCGGCGCGCACCGTCGAAGGCGTCGTTCACCTGCCCGACGGTCACGTCGGTCAGGTTGCCGCCGGCATCGCGGAACCGGAAGGATGCGAAGCCATCCGTGGAATCGGTCGCCCCGGCATGGACGGTGAAGGAGTCGTCCAGCCCTGTCGTTCCGTCGGTCGCCGAGCTGCCCTGGCCGGCTGAGACCCTGCCATAGGGAGAATCCACCGCCAGCTCGAACCAGCGCAGCGCCGTGCGCTGCCAGTCGACCCACGACGGGGTGAAGGCTTGCGAGACCGCCGCGCTGCTTCGCAGGCCGAGGGCGCTTTCGAAACGGGCGCGCACCGTGATATCGCCGAGCTCCTTATAATACAGGAAACCCAACCGCGTGTTCCAGTTCGCGTTGTCGACGAAGCCGTCGGTAGTTGTGTCGCCGTCGTCGAAGCTCTGGTAGGCCAGGTTGACTTGTCCGTAGAGAGTGATGGTGCCGAACTCGTTGATGAAGGTCAGCGGAGGGGTGAAGACCTCGGACTCGATCGGGGCTTCGGTGTCGACTTCGTAGTCGTAGAGTTTGCCGTAAAGCCCGCCATCCGGCACAACCTGCTCCGCCGTTCCGGACGAGCCGGCCAAGAGAAGTGACAGGAAGCTACGCACCATCAGTTTCTTCATTCCTGCGATCGTCTTGATGGGACTGTGAAAGTCAAGCGATTGAAAACTCCCCTGCTATCGAGGGCCGCTTTTTCAAAAAGAGCTTGACCCGGCAGCGACAAAATCAACACCTTGCTACCACAGAAAGAGGCCAAGGTTTAAAGGTCAACTCAGCACTCAATTCCTTCCAATATCAGGTTAACCTATGAGTCACTTTCTGACCGAGCTGGAGGAGCGCTTGTTCCGCTACGTCAAAATTGACACGACAGCGGATCCGGCTTCCACGACGTCGCCCAGCTCACAAATCCAGTTCGACCTGCTGAACCTGGTTGCTTGCGAGCTGAAGGAGATGGGTGCGGAGCAGGTCGAGACCGCCGCCTACGGGGCGGTCTTTGCCACTGTTCCCGCAACGACGGAAGCCTCCGTGCCCACCATCGGCCTGCTGGCGCATGTGGATACGGCCCCGCAGTTTTCGGGCACGAACATCAAACCGATTGTCCACCGCAATTACGGCGGTGAAGACATCGTGCTGCCCGACGATCCCAGCCGGATCCTGTCCGCAAAGGATCTGCCCTATCTCGGTCAGCGCCTCGGCGACGATATCGTCACCGCTTCGGGAACCACGCTGTTAGGCGCCGACGACAAGGCGGGAGTGGCGATCGTCATGGCCGCTGTGCGGCATCTTCTGCAAAACCCGCACATCCCTCACGGCCCGATCCGTATCGGCTTCACGACGGATGAGGAGATCGGGCGGGGCGTGCCCGCCGGACTGCCCGGCGATTTGAAAGCCGACGTCGCCTACACCCTCGACGGCGCGCAGCGGGGCGAAATCGTCTATGAAACCTTTTCCGCCGACTCGGCCAAAGTCGCCGTCAAGGGGGTCGCCATCCACCCGGGCTGGGCCAAGGACAAAATGGTGAATGCCGCCCATCTGGCGGCGAAGATCGTCGATACCCTGCCGCATGCCACGCTCACCCCGGAATCGACCTCCGGCCGCCAGGGCTTTCTGCATGTCGTCGGGATGAGTGGTTCGGCATCGGAAATGATGATCGACATCATTCTGCGCGACTTCGACCGCGACGGGCTCGCCGCGCACGGCGCGCTGCTTCAAAAGGTGTGCGACGCCGTGCAGGCGGGCGAGCCGCGCGCCGCCATCACCTGCACCATCACCCCGCAGTATCGCAACATGCGATACTGGCTCGAGAACGACATGCAGCCCGTGGAACTGGCGCGTGAAGCATGCCGGAAAGCCGGCGTTGAACCGTTCTCGGTTCCCATCCGCGGCGGGACGGACGGCTCGCGCTTGACGGAGCTGGGCGTTCCCACACCGAACCTTTTCACCGGCATGCAGGAGATCCATGGGCCCTTGGAATGGGTCAGCCTGCAGGACATGGCGGCGGCGGCGGAAACCGTCGTCGAACTGGTGCGACTCTGGGCCGCCGCAGGCCCGCGCGGAACGCAGGCGAAACCCGCGCGGGAATCCCCGGCGGAGACGGGATCCGCGGTCGATCGGACCGACGAAATTTAAAACCCGACCCCCACAAGACACTACCCCTATGACAGAGAACGCCACTTCCGGGCCGGCCAAGGTCTCATTCTCGGAGAAACTCCTGAACACCGTTGAAAAGGTTGGGAACAAGGTGCCACATCCTGTGCTGATGTTCGCCTACCTGATCCTCGGCGTCATTGTGTTATCCGCGATCCTCTCGTTCTTGGGAGTCAGCGTCACCGAAAAGGTCGCCGTGCCGGTGGCTGCCGAGATCCAACCCGAATTCTACGGGGATCTCAGCGCATACACCTATTCCGGAGCAGGAACCGCCGACGTCGAATACGAGATTCAAGAACGGACCATCGCCATTCGGAGCCTTCTGAGCATGGATGGCATCCGCTTTCTGTTCACTTCTTTTGTGCCGAACTTTCAAGGGTTCGGTGCGTTGGCCGTCACGCTGATCGCTCTGATGGGTGCGGGTACCGCCGAAGTCGCCGGTCTGATGGCCGCGCTGATCCGCAAGATTGTCAAAGTGGCTCCGCGCGCGGTCATTGCCTACCTGATTGTTTTTGTGGGTGTACTCGCAAGTGTGGCGTCGGATGCGGGCTATCTGATTTTGATTCCGCTGGCAGCTGCCGCGTTCATGGCCGTGGGCCGCCATCCCATCGCCGGGCTTGCAGCGGGATTCGGAGGGGTGGCCGCTGGCTTCATGGCCAATCTCGTGCCGACGCCCACCGATGCCATGCTCTTCGGCATCACCAACGAAGCGCTCGGGATGATTGGCCAAGCGCCCATATCCATCACCGCCGATTACTATTTCCAAGCATTCTCGGCGATCTTTCTTACCTTCGTGATTGGCTTTGTCATCGTGCGGATTGTCGAGCCCCGCTTGGGCAACTATGATCCCGCCGACGCCGGGGATCCGGCCCACGCCGCGGCCGCCAGCGAGATTGATCCGGTCCTGGAAGCACGCGGTTTGAAGTGGGCCGGGATCTCATTCCTCGCCGTGCTTGGCCTGGTACTGCTGGCCACCCTCCCGCCGGGCGCGCCGCTCCGCGACGCGGAAACGGGCAACATCATCGGCCAGACACCCTTCATGGGCAGCCTGCTTTTCATTGTGATGCTGTTTTTCTTTATTCCCGGCATCGCGTTCGGCGCCGCCAACGGCACTTACAAAGGGGCTAAAGACGTGATTGACGCGGTCGTGAAAACCTTTTCCGGGCTCGCCGGCTTGATCTTCATGCTGCTGATGATCAGCCAGTTCATTGCCTATTTCAATTTCTCGAACATGCCCAGCGTCGTTGCCACCGCTCTTGCGGAGTGGCTCGGACAGGCCGGCATCCCCGCCCTCCCGCTGTTGATCGGGTTCATCCTGGTCATCTTCGTGCTGGATTTCATCCTTCCGGGGGCGCTGGCAAAATGGGCTATTTTCGCGCCGATTTTCGTCCCGCTGTTTGTTCAGCTAGGCGTTCCTGCGCAGACGGTCTTTGCCGCGTATCGCATCGGCGATTGTCCCGCAAACACGCTGACCCCGCTCCTGGTTTTCTTCCCGGTGATCGTCACCTTTGCCCAGCGCTACCAGAAACAATCCGGAGTCGGGTCGTTGGTGGCCCTGATGCTTCCGGTGGCCGGTGCCGTGCTGGTGGCATGGACGGTCCTGTTCATCCTCTGGTTCCTGCTCGGCATCCCGCTCGGCCCCGGCTACCCCGTCCAGATCTAAATAAGCCGAAGGCCGCAGCGATCCGCGTCATTGCCCCATCACGGTTTTAGATATCAGTCTCTTTGATTTATGATTGTCGATTGATGATTTTTGATTTTTGATTTTTGAAGTGAAGAAACGGTATACAATCATCAATCATCAATCATCAATCATCAATCATCAATCATCAATCATCAATCATCAATCAATCCGCCTAATGCGCGTTCCGTAAGCCGGACCGCATTAGGCGCTTGGGCCGAACGGGAGGCCGGACAGATACCAGGCGAAAAAGAGAATGATCCAGGCAATCATCGTGGCGACCGCATAGGGCAGCATCGTGGCCACCACCGTTCCCACGCCGGCGTCCGGCTGCCAGCGCCGGGCAAAACCGACGACCAAGGCGAAATGGGGCAAGAGCGGGTTGATGACATTCGGCGGCGAATCGCTGACCCGGTAGGCCGCCAAAACCACCTCCGGATCGATGCCGAGTTTCAGAAACAGCGGGATGAACACGGGTGCCATGATGGCCCACTTGGGCAGGATGTTAGGGACCGGGATGCTCAGTAACAGCCCAACCAGAATGAACGCCATCAGCAACGTGGCGCTGCTCAGATCCGCATCTTTCAGTGAGTTCGCCAAATTCACCGCGAGGACGGTGCCCACGTTGGTGTAGGTGAAATAGGCCACAAACTGGCCGATCACGAAGAACAGGAACAAGAGTCCCGCCAGGTCGGCGAAGGTTTTCGTGATCGCGTCGATAATGTCGTCAGCCGTTCGCAGGGTCCTGGCGCCCCAGCCATAGAAATTGGAGGTCAATGAAATGGACTGGCTGGGATCGACGATGTGAATCGCATCGTTGGTCATTTCGGCCAGAATCCCGTCGATCGGTTTGACGAGAAAGTTGGCGCCGAAGGCGGCGGCCACGCCAGCGAAAGCGGCCGAGAGGCCGGCCAGCGGATGGCGCCCCAAACTGGGAAAGGCAACGGCACCCAGGGGAATCAAGACCAGATAGCCCGCATCACTGGCAATGCTGGAAAGCACTCCCAAGGTCACCAGGATGGCCGTCATCGCCTGCGGTGGAGCCACCATGACGATTTTCCGGATGAGCGAGCCGATCAGTCCCGACCGTTCCGCCAGTCCCACACCGATCATGGCCACCATGATGATGCCGACCGGCCCGAATTTGATGAAGTTGGATACCACCGAGGTAAACACGAAGCGGATTCCGTCGGCCGACAACAGACTGCTCACCGCGGTCGTCGCTTCTTCGATTTCAAGCGTTTCCAGGTTGATTCGCTGGTAGGTCACACTCATTCCCAGCCACTGGAACATTTGCCAATGGACCTTCTGGGTTCTCGATCTGGGCCATGGCCGGGAGGCTACCCGAACGGACGCGCTCTTCAAGACGCAACAGGGGTGCATGGGAGAATCCCCGAACGACCTCCTTGACCACCTGAGGGCATCAGGAGCACTCTAACCCTCAGCAGAATCAGATTCCCGGTGAATTATTGCTAGAATTCTGGAAGGCAACACGCGATGCGAAATCTAATCAGAAAAATTCAGGACTACTGGCTGGCGGATGCCAGCTTCGTCACCTTGCTGATCATGCTCATTACCGCGGTATTCATACTCCCGGTGCTCATGGAAGTCAGTGGTCACGGACTCCGAATATTCAACATACTTTTGCTCAGCGTGTTCCTTTCAGGAATTTTCTCGACACGCAGTGTGGCGCTCATCGCTGTCTCGGCGATACTTTTCGGTGTGCACCTGACGCTGCGCCTCATTCGTTTCGGAGACAACCCTTATTCATTCTATGTTTTGGAGAACGTCGTAGGCGTAGCCAATATTCTGGTGTTTATCTTCATCAACAACAGGCTGCTTTTTCGTGACGCGGTCGTGAACGCTTACCGGATTATCGGAGCTATTAATATTTATCTATTGCTGGCACTCATGGGTGCACTGACTTTCGAAATCATTCATGCCGCCACGGGCTCATCCCTGGGCGGCAATGTCCTACTGAAGGGGAGTGACAGTGACTATGTGCACTTCATTTATTTCAGCCTGACTTCGCTGACTACCGTTGGCTTCGGAGACATCTATGCCGTGAATACTTCCGCGAGGATGTTGTCCACGTTTCTATCCACCGTGGGCATCCTTTTCCCGGCCGTTGTCATTGCCCGCCTGGTCGGCCTTGCTTCCAAGCCGAGCTGATCCGGCATTGGCTGCGGTGCGCGGGAAATCCCGGGCATCGGGTGATTTCATGGAAACCCGCGTCATTGTCAGCCGTGATGAATCGAAGTCGTCGTCAGCGCTTGTCATCACGCCGGAAGAACGAGCCCACGCGCCCGATCTGAAGCTGCCAGGCGCCAAAGGTTTCCGTCAGTCCCCGATAGACCGAAGCGCCGACCAGGGTGCCAAGAGCGATGGAGGTGATCACGAACAGCACCGTGACCATACCATCGAGCCCGGCAACGCGGTCGCTCATCATTTGGGTCACGCTCATGAGTCCGAGGGCCCCGGGGACCAGCAACCAGAAACTGGGAAGGAAAGTCACCACGGCGGGCGGCCCCTTGAACCGGAGCTGGATCAGATAGCCCATGGGAGTCGCCACGAGAGTTCCGAAGAATCCACTGATTTCACTGCCGAGGAAGATCGTCGCGAGTCGCTGCGCCCCGAAGGCCATCAGCAACACGAGAATCATCCAATGCAACGAGTTCTTCGGCGCCGAGAAATGCAGATACACCCCCACCCCGAAGACCAAGACACCCACCAAGCCGGCAAAAGGCGACTTTACATACTGAGCCGCCGCGTAGACCAAATCCTCCGGGCTGTAACCAACGAGTACCGCACCGATCGCGAGTCCGAACGCCAGCAGCACGAGTTGGATGAAGCCTGCAATGAGCCGGCTGGCACCACTCACCATGTCACCGTAGGCAAGTTCGACCATTCCCAGGGTCAGCATCGCACCTGGCAGAAAGGTGACGAGCGGCGGGATCAGCGCGTGGATGGGCTCCAAGGGAATACCTTTCCGCATTGCCAGAAAAACCAGCGCCGAGACCGTCGTTGCCGCGATCACTGGCAGCGGTATCGCCATGACGGGCCCCCCTCGGTTGAAAAGCTTGATCAAACCCACAATGAGCCCGAGCACCGCCGCTGCCGCCACATTGGTGAATGTCGGCATCAAGACCAGGGCCAAGCCGATCGTAAGGATGACATGACCGAAAAGAAGGCCCGGGCGTCCGAAGCGGGGCTTCTGACGACGGATCGCCGCGAGTCTCTCGAGACCCTCCCGCAGATCCAGCTTGCCCCCTCTTGCAATATCGCCGAGCGCGTAAACATCGGCCATCTGATCCAAGCGCAGCAGTTGCGGCTCACACGCGGCCAGCGTGACTTTTTCGCCGCTGTTGTCGTGCAGCGAAACAAAAACGGCCGTTGGAAACGCGACAACCCTCGCGTTCCTCATGCCGTAGGCGACAGCGATCCGACGCAGGAGGAGCTCGACCGTCGCCGTCTGTTCGCCGCAGGCCAGATAGGCCTGGCCCAGCCGGTAAATGAAGTCGAGGAGAACCGCGGTCTCCTGCGGCGGAGGCGGCTCGGCTTCCACTGACGATGATGGGGATTCAGCGTTCATGAGGATCGGATCGCTTCTCCGCTCGAAGTTCGGTCGGAAGACCGCGGCAATGGGAGCAGGTCGAGGTTGAGCCAGACTTGGTAAGGCAGCAACTTCAGTCTTTGCTCGAGGAGGGTCCGGATCGCGTGCTCCTCCGCGACGGTCACCTCGGGGGCGACGTAGGCATCGATCTCGACGTAGAGTTTTGATCCCACTTTATTGATGCGGATGATCGGCTCGGTAAGATTGAATTCCCGTTGGACCGTTGCGATCACCTCCAGGACTGGCGCTTGGACCGCCGGACTCGGAGCGCCCTCAAGCAGCTCATGCACGGTGGAGCCGACCATTCTCAAGGGCTGACGAATGAAGATGATACAGGTCAGCAGCACCATCGCAGGGTCGATGAAAGGCACTGCCGCATCCCAGGACGAGCCCTCGAGCAGCAGCATGAATCCAAAGCCGGCCATCATTCCCACCCCCCGCAACCCGCCGATCAACCAGGCGGTGGACTCCGCTTGAATCAAGTCCGAGTGCTTGACCTTCCGGCGCAACCAGAAGGCGAACACAATCGAACCGAGAGCGGCAATGACGCCGTAAGGAATGGCAACCCGGGGAGAAAAGTGACTCCCGCCGTTGCGAATGGTGATGGCTGACTCCACGGCCGCATAAGCCAGGGTCGCTAGAATCACAAACCCCTGGATGCCGATGACCAGCGGCGTCATCGATTGCTGCCCGTAGGGGAAAAGCCGGGACGGTTTTCGCACGGCGAGCATGGACGCCCGCAGCAGCAAGCCCGAGGTGATGATTCCGATTAACCCGAAAAACCCGTCAAACAGAATCATCTGCGAGCCGATGGCAAGTCCCCAGAGGATGCCTAGAAAGCTGATGCTCGCAGTCGCAAGAATCGAGACGATCAGTGCATGCCGCTCCGGGTCCTGCTCGGTCATTTGGATTTCTTGTCGGACAGCTCACCGGGCCGGTAGTCCGGCAGCCAGCCGCAGGGAACGATGGCGAAGAGAGCCATGCTCGCGAGCACGAAGAAGCCGATCTTGAGCGCCCGCAGGCGGGTCTCCGAGTTGATGGTCACGGCCTCGGCGATCTGCTCGGGCGTGGCGCTGGTCGCCTCGAAGCGCTCTTTCAGCCGGTCGTTGTTGAGGAAATTGATGCTGCCGAGGTCCACCTCCGCCTTCATTTCGGAGGTGATCAACGGATTGTCCGTGACACGGTTCATGATGCCAGCGCTGAGCACACCGACCACCAGCGTGCCCATGACGGCCGTGCCCACGGCGGCGGCGAGGTTCTGGGTGACGCCGCGGAGCGCGCCCACGTCGCCCGCCAGTTCCTTGGGCGACGAGGTGACGAGCACGTTGAAGAGCAGGGTGACCAGCGCTCCCTGCCCGAGGCCGACCGTGATCAGACCGATGATGACCGGAAAGACGCTCCAGTCGTTGCTCACGACAAACGCGAGCCACAACGCTCCGACGGCCACCAGACTGAAGGACCAGCGCGCGATCGTGCGCGGGGCGTATTTGCCGTAGAGTCTCACGATCAGGATCGCGGTGAAAAACACCGTCAGCATGAAGGGCATCATCGTCACCGACGTCGCCGCGCTGGTGCGCCCCTGGATGATCTGGATGTAAAGCGGCACCGTGAAGTTGATGGCGGCTTCCACCATGACGACGAGGAAGAGCGCGAGGACGGCCGCCCATTCCTTCGGTGACTGGACGACTTGAAGCGCCAGCAGCGGGGTTTTGCCCCGGCTCGCCTGCTTGTGGCTCCACAGGAAGAACGCCATGAAGATCACGATGCCCAGTCCGATCATCAACGGTGCCGGCGACACGCCAAACAGGTCGAACGGTGCTGCGGGCCGGGCCATGGTCAGCCCCCAGTTGCGCAGGTTGTTGAATCCGAAACTGATGAGAATGACCGCGAGGGCCGACAGGATCACACCGGGAACGTCGATCTTCACCTCCGGCTTGGGCGCGGATGGCTTGAGCTTGAAACTGAGGAGCAGCAACACGGACGAATGAACGATGAGCAGGCCGAACGCGAGGCGCCAGTTGATCATCGCCACGTAGCCAACGATCACGAACGCCAGCACCCCGGCGATGGCCCGCGCCGAGCCGAGCAAGCCGACGGCCTTCGCCTGCTGGGTGCCCTTGTAGTGGTTCGCGATCAGCGCGACCAGCGAGGGCACCAGCGAAGCGCCCGCGAAGCCGGCGAGTGCCTGCCCCGCCAGCATCACCGTCGCGGTCGGACTCACCACCATGATGATCATCGCCGCGAGGAAGAGCGCCACCGCGACCTGGAAAAAGATCTTGGAGCCGAATCGCTGGCCGAGCTTGCCGCCGAGCATCACGAAGCCCGAGACACCGAGCGAATACATCACGATGGCCGTACCCACCGTGGTCGGCGCGGTGTTGAAGCTCTTGACCATGCCGCTCATCGAAACGGGGAGGGCGGCGACATTGAAGGACATCAGCATCTGTCCCATGGCGATGACGATCATCGGCACCCATGAGGCTTTCTCTTCGATGTCCGGGGTGGAGCTTGAAACGGTCGTGTTGGCCATGGGATTGGTGCTTTCTTGAAAATGGGGAGCTTGCAGGAGGAAAAGTCAGACGGCCGGTTTTGAAACGAAGAGGTCCATGCCGAGCTCCTGCGAAAGGAACTTGGCGACCAACTGGCCCTTGACGCTGTTACCCGCGGCGTCGAGCGGTGGCGCGAAGGTGCCGAGGCCGCCCTTGCCGGGGGAAACGGTGACGATTCCGCCACCGATGCCGCTCTTGCCGGGCAGACCGATGTCGAACAACCAGTCGCCGGAGGTTTCGTAAAGTCCCGCCGTGGCCATCGCCGCCAGGGCGTAGTGACAGATCGACGGATCGACGATCTTCTCGCGGGTGAGCGGATTCACCCCGCCGTCGGCCAGCGTGGCACCCATCACGGCGAGGTCCCTGGCGCTCACGTTGAGCGAGCACATCTTGGTGTAGAGATCGACCGCCTCGGCGGGATCGAGGTAGATCGCACCGTAGCTCTGCAGGACCCTGGCAATCCCCTGGTTGCGGAAATTGGTTTCGGAGGCGGAAACATAGACCTCCTCGTTGAGCGGCACCTCATGACCCGCGAAGCGGCAGAAGCCCTCGTAGATGAAATTCCATTTGTCCTCGTGCGTCGCACCGGGGACCAGGCTGGTGACCGCGATCGCTCCGGAATTGACCATCGGATTGGTCAGCCCTTTCGGATGCCGCTCGATCCCCGCCAGGGAATTGAAGGGCATCCCGGTCGCGTTCGCTCCAACCTTCCGCCTGACTTCGTCGACCCCCAGCGCCTGGGCGACCAGCGCGAACAGGAAGGGCTTGGAAACACTCATGATCGAGAAGGGGTGATCCGCCTCGCCGATTTCATACAGGTTGCCGCTCACGCCGACCACGCAGATGCCGAAAAGATCGGCGGGCACCCGTTCCAAGGCCGGATAGACCTTGGAATTCGCACCTTCAGTGTTGGACTGGAAGCGGTGGTGGGCCTCAGCCACGAGCAGGGAGATTTCCTCGGGAGGCGGCAGATTGCCGGTGGAGACGTAAGGAACGTGCTGAAACGGTTCGCTGCCACTGTTTGACATATGCCATGAGACTTGCCATCCGGACAAACGCGTCAAATCAAAAAGAGAGAACCCGGCACCGAGTGCCGGGCTTTTATGAACCCTCCGTTTGGAACGCGCGCCATTCAATCCTCAAAGGAACCAGGCTAGACCGCCTCCACGCGGACGATCACTTCCATGCGCTCGAATGCCCCGGACGGACCTTCCCAGGTGCCGGAGACGGGCGCGGCCTTTTCCTGCTCGCGGGTCACCGCCACGGCCACGTGCTCCGGGCCCGCCATTTTATGGTTGGTCGGGTCGAAACCGCGCCAACCCGCGCCGGGCAGATAAATCTCGGTCCACGCGTGGGTCGCCCCGTGCTGGCCGGCTTCCATCTGGATGTAGCCGGTCACGAAGCGCGCGGCAAAACCCAGATGCCGCGCGGTTTCCATCATGAGGACCGCGTAATCGCGGCAGGATCCCGTTCCCAACCGCAGGCTCTCGCAGGGCAACTGCACCCCGTATTCCTCACGCCACTTGTATTCGAGGGTCTCGTAGATCGCCGTGTTCAGACGCTTGAGGAGCTCCAGCGTGTTGACCAGCGTTCCCGGCTCGTAAACTCCCCGCAGCCACTCCCGCAGCTTGGGCCCGTCATGCGGATAGCTCGGGATCCGGTAGGGAAGGATGTCGATCTGCTCGTCCGCCTCATACTGGAAGGGATACTGCCGGGCGAGGGCGGCGACGTCGCATTCCCGCATGCGATCCGCCGCGAGGTCCACCATCAGGTCACTGTGGATCCGCAGGAGCCTGGAGGACTCCCGGAAGGCGACCACGGCGATCGAGTTGCCGTGAATGTCGCGCACCCAGTCGATGGACGACGAGGGGGATGCCTCCGCCATGGACTGGATGATCCGCAGGTCATGGCCCTCACGCGGGCGCATCAGGACGCGGTGCACTCCGAAACGAACCGGCTCGCGGTAGTGATATTCCGTGGTGTGGATGATGCGCAGGCGCTTGTTCACGGCTTGCGGACGAAGGTGAGACCCGGATCGCCGCGTGGACCACCCGCCAGCACGAAGCTGAGCTTGGAATCATCCGCGAAGCTGACCTCGCCGATCATCTGCGAGTCCTCGTTGACCAGCACCAGCAGGTTCGGATCAGAGATGCCGAACTCCCCTTCCAGCTTGCCGCTGTTGCCCGTCTTGTCGAAGGACCAGGTGAAGTCGCCTTCTTTGGTCATCACCAATGTGATCTTACCCTCGTCCGCGACCTCGCTGACCCAGGTGCCCACGAGTTTGTCGGGATCGACCGGTGCGGGCGGCGGGGCATCCTCTTTCTCCTCTCCGCCGGGTTGGACCGCATCGCGGATCAGGTCGCGCAGACCGGCGGAAACGGTGTCGGTGGGTTCGAGCTTGGCGGAGTGCTCGAACAGTTCGAGCGCCTGTTCGAGGTGGCCGAGCACGAGATAGTGATATCCAAGCAGGAAATTGGCTGCGGCGGAATCCGGGTTGGCCTTGTGGTGTTCCTCGAGTTTTCGCAGGAGTTTGGTGTAATCGTCCTGGGACTCGAAGAGCCCGGTCATGGTGGTCCAGTCCCAGCCGGGTCCGGACGCGAGGATCGGGTTGAGCACCCCGGCGGCATCGTTGAAGCGACCCATCGCGAAGAACACGAGGGCGCGGAATTCATGCATCGCCGGATCGCCGGGAACTTCGGAGATCGCGTTGTCCACGGCGGTAAGCGCGGCCGGGAAGTTGCCCGCCCTGAAAGCCGCGAGAGCGCTCTCCATGGCGATTTCCGCCTTTTCGGAGGCGGCCAGTTCGGCCGCTTCATCGAGCGGTGGCAGCTCGGCGGCGACCACGGTGATGGGCCGGGTGTAGCTGATGATGGTCGTACCGGCGCTGTTGACGACCGGCGGCGCCGGGAAGGGGTTGCTGAAATTCTGGTAGCCGGAATTGAAGATCCAGTTGCCCATGCTCCAGGCAGCCACGCCCCAGACGAAGCCGCTGGAAAAGCTGCTGCGGCTGCGGCCCCAACCCCAACAGCCGTGGTGCCAATGGTGGTGGTGGCGGGTGCCCCACCACGGGCGGTTGCCCCAGGAGTTGGGCCGGTAACTCCAGTGGGCGTTGTTCCGGATATTGACGTTGATATTGTTGTTGTTGAGGTTGTTGTTGAAGTTCGGCCGGTTGCCGGGGCGGTTCCAATTCCCCGAATTTCCCCAATTGCCCGCATTCCCCGCATTCCCCGCATTCCCCCAATCGTTGCCCCAGCCGGGGCGGTTGACCGCGCCACCCGGGCGATTGATGTTGGGAATGCTGTTTTCGGGGCGCATGATGCCGCCACCCGGGCGGTTGATGTTCGGAACGGTGTTGTCGGGGCGCGCGATGCCGCCACCCGGGCGGGTGATGTTGGGAATGCTGTTGTCAGGGCGCATGATGCCGCCATCCGGGCGGTTCGTCCCGGGCCGGGTGAGGCCGGTGCCGCCGCCGGGACGGGTGATATTCTCCGGCAGGGGGGCCGCGCCACCGGGGCGGGAGATGCCGGCACCCGGACGTGAGCCATCGGGACGCGAAATGTTCGGGCGGTCGCCGGGCCGCGGGAACGTCACGTTTCCCGGAAGAGTGGCCGGACGCTCGTTGGGCCGGATGCTCGGGCGGTTGGCAGGAAGTGTCTCGGGCCGCGCGACCGGCCGGTTGCCGGGTCGCTCCACCGGGCGGGCTGCCGGCCGTTGGGCAGGCAACTGCGCGGGCCGCTGGACGGAGGGCCGTTGCGCAGGCAACTGAGCGGGCCGTTGCGCAGGCGGTTGTGCAGGCCGTTGCGTCGGCCGCTGGACGGAGGGCCGCTGGGCGGGCTGTTGCGCCGGCCGTTGGACCGACGGTCGCTGGGCGGGCTGTTGCGCCGGCCGTTGGACCGCCGGCCGCTGGGCGGGCCGTTGGACGGCTGGCTGTTGGGCGGGCCGGTTGACCCGCGAATTGGTGACCGGATTTCGTGCGGCCGCGCCCCCGCCGGCTGAGGGGCGGTTGGCGATGCGACCGAAGGCTTCGATCGGCGAGAGTGCGAGAAGGAGAAGGGCGACGATCCAGGGCGCGGTGGCTTTCATGGTGGCAGGTGGCTTGGATTTAAAGTTATTCGCCTTCCGGGGTGGCGGCGGGCTGGCCAGGTTCCCCCGCGGCCTCGGGGCTGAGCAGGGAAAGCGGATCCGGCGCGCGGCGCACGAACCGATAGGTGAAGTCCGGCCGGGATTCTCCCGCGAGCATGCGTTCGGTCGCGATCCACACCATCGAATCGCCATCGCGCACGAGGGCCTGCGACGAGTCGCTCGACTCGCCGTCGGCGGTGACTCCCGTGCTGCTGATCAACCAATCTTCGCCCCGCTGCGCCCAGGAACCTGCGGCGTTGCCACCTTCACTGTCGAAGGTCCACCAATAAACCGAGGAGGTGGCGGGATTCCATCCGATCCTCAGGGTCAGCGCCTGGGCTCCGTCCTCGGCATCGGTGATGAGAGCCTCGCCCAGCAAAAAGTTCTCGCGGTCGTCGAGGTCGATCACCATGTCGATCCGCAGTCCGTCCTCACTTTCGAGAGTCCATTCGCCGACCATCCAGTGAAGCGGCTTGATCCGCTCGGAGAGGGTCGTGGCATCCGACAAGCTGCGGGAGGCGGCGATCAGCCAAGAACCGTCGGCCTGCTTGGAGTGGGTGACGCTGTAGGCGACCGACCGGACCGGTTCGTCATCGGCATAGGTCAGATGCAGCTGACCCGTCTCAATCGCCAGGTCCACACCGACAAACTGGACATCGGAAGCCTCCAAGGCGATCTGGGGAATATTTTCGCCGGCGAAGAAATCGCGGTAATAATCCTCGATCGCCCGGCGTCCGACCAGCGCTTGATCATCGACTCCGACGATCTCCCCGAGCGGCGTGAACAAGGCGGCGATCGCCGCGGCGTCCTTGTTGTTGAATGTGGTGACGAATTTTTCGGCCGCCTTGCCGAGCGATTCAAGCGCTTTGTCAATCTCTGCCTGCCCTTTCTCAACGGCAGGGGTGGCGGGTGGCGTCTCCTGGGCCGACAAAGTCGGCAACGAGGCAGCGCAGAGCAGAGCGAGGGCGGGCAGCGCCCCGGGGTGGAGTGGTATCCGGATTTTCATGGGAGAGAGGCGGCAAGGACGACGGGGTGAGGTCCGCGAAGCAACTGGTGGAAAGTGACGGCTTCCACGGGATTCCGATTCCGACGATCTTAGGCCTATGTTATAGCGAGGCCACCCAGGCCTGTCGAATCCTCATTTTGGGATTCGTATCGTGCGCGGTGGACTTTCAACTCGCAGCGTCAATTCCCTACCCCCGGAACCCGTTCCGGTGCTACGCGTTCCCGCCCTCTTGCTCATCCCGATGAACTCCTTCATCCATTCACTCCGCCGCATCCGTCATGCGGAGTGACCGACCGTCGAGCCGTCGCCATGTTTTCATTTCCAAACGCGTTCTTTTTGCCCGCCCCTCCCCTCCTCGCCGCCGATTTGCCGCTGCCGGACGGAGCGACCAACTGGCCCTTGATCTGGGTCCTGCTGCTGCTCATCTCGGCGATCGTGATGTTCGTCAGCAACAAGCCTGGCATGGATGTCGTGGCGCTGCTGATGATCACCGCCCTGCCCTTCACCGGCGTGCTCACCATGCAGGAAACGCTGGCGGGTTTCAGTGATCCGAACATCGTTCTCATCGCGTTTCTCTTCGTGCTCGGCGACGGCTTGGTCCGCACCGGCATCGCGCGGCGTCTCGGGGACTGGATCAACCGCAAGGCGGCCGGGAAGGAAATCAAGCTGCTCCTGTTGTTGATGCTGGCGGTCGCGGGATTGGGCTCGGTGATGAGCTCCACGGCGATCGTGGCGATCTTCATTCCGGTGGTCTTCCGGATTTGCCGCAGCAGCGGGATACCGGCGAGCCGGCTGATGATGCCGATGAGTTTCGCCGCGCTGATCAGCGGAATGCTCACCCTGATCTCCACGACCCCGAATCTGGTGGTGAACTCGGAGTTGATGCGCCAAGGCGCGGCGGGATTTCATTTTTTCAGTGTCACGCCTTTCGGGCTGGTGGTGCTCGCGCTGGGCCTGGTTTACATGAGATTCGCCCGCCGATGGATCCCCCAACGGGACGAGGACGGCTCGGCCCGCCCCGAAGTGCCGACCTTCCGCGACTGGATCGAGAAATACCAACTCGCCACCCGCGAGAAGCGGGTGCGCGTGATGCCCGGATCGGACCTCATCGGCAAGCGCCTCGCGGAACTCCACTTGCGGGACGAGGGCGTGAACCTGCTGGCGGTGGAGCGGGTCAGGGAACGCCGGCGCTCGCTGCTGCGCCCGACACGGACGTTCTGCCCGGAGGTCGGAGACATTCTGTTCCTGGATGTGGTCCTGGATCCGGAAGCCTGCGCCGATCTCATTAGAAAACATGGCGTCGAGGAACTGCCGCTCGATCCGGAGAATTCTTATTTCACCGATCTCTCCCAGGACATCGGGATGTCAGAAGCGATCATCCCCGTGGATTCCAGCCTGGTCGGCAGAAGCGTCGGCGACTCGCGGATCCGGTCGGAGTCCGGACTCACCGTGATCGGCCTGCGACGCGCGAGCGAGGCGATCAAGGACGATTTCCTGGCGGAAAAACTGCAAGTCGGCGACACCATTCTGGTTACCGGATTCTGGAAGGACATCCAGCGCATGCAGCGCAGCAACAAGCAGATCGTGCTACTGGACCTTCCGGCGGAATTCGAAGACGTCCTGCCGGCGGCGAACAAGGGGCCGGTCGCCCTGGGGATTTTCGCATTCGTCGTGCTGCTGATGATCACCGGGGTGCTGCCCAACGTGCATGCCGTGCTGATCGGCTGCCTGCTGATGGGGCTCTTCGGCATTCTGACGATGACGAGCGCCTACCGGGCCGTCAGTTGGAAGAGCCTGGTGCTGATCGTGGGGATGCTGCCGTTCTCGCTCGCGCTGCAGCGCACCGGGGGCATCGACATGGCGGCGGAGAGTATCCTCGGCGTGATTGGAGAGGGATCGCCGCGTCTCGCACTCGCCGTCATTTTCATGGTCACTGCCGTGCTTGGCCTGTTCATCTCCAACACCGCCACCGCCGTGCTGATGGCACCCGTTGCCCTGGCCATCGCCCAGGACCTCGGAGCTTCACCTTATCCCTTCGCGATGGTCGTCATGCTTGCGGCCACCTCGGCGTTCATGACGCCGGTGTCTTCACCGGTGAACACCCTGGTGGTTTCACCCGGCAACTACCGGTTCGGAGACTTCGTGCGGGTGGGAGTTCCGTTCACGCTCATCGTGATGATCGTCGCCGTGATCATGGTCCCGATCCTGCTCCCGCCGTGACGGGCGGAAGCCGAGCTTCAGAAAGCGACCCGGGTGCGGCCACCGGCACCGGTGATCACGCGGACCCGGTTTCCGACCGAGAAGTTTTCGCGCGGATTGACTTCCTGGACCACCGAGACCCGGCGGCCGCCCTCGTCGAGGCGGACTTCGATTTCGAGCCCGTCGCGCGAGGTCACATTCTGGCCGACCCGGGAGCCGACGGCTCCGCCCACCAGGGCACCACCGACGGTGGCGGCGGTGCGGCCCGATCCGCTGCCGATTTGATTGCCGGCGAGGCCGCCGACCCCGGCTCCGACGAGGGTGCCGCCGGTGCCGCTGCCTTCGATCCGGACCGGCCGGATCGAGGTGATGGTGCCGGTGCGGACATCCTGGGCGCGGCCGGCTTCGCCGCGCGAAACGGTATCCCCCGTGAGGGAATCCTGGGCGCAGGAGACGAAAAAGAATGGCATCAGCGCGATGAGTGGAGTTAATTTCATGCGTGGAAAGCATGTGTCGGGCAAGGCTTCAAAAGTAAAGCGGATAATCCGATGGCAGGCGATTCGGAACCGCTTGAATGGCGGGACGAATGCGGTTTACAAGGCGAGGGTGTGGGACTAAGCCTCCGACGATGATCGGGCGACAGTTTTTGAGATCTTTTGTGGCCGGATTTCGGTCCCGCCACCCGCATGCTTTTCGCGCGGGCCTCCTTGGTGGTTCGTCTCTCCTACTCATCTGGGGCACACCCGGAATCGCGGCCGCCGCTCCCGCGGCCCCGGCCAAGGTGAACACGGTCGCGGCCGGTGCCTACCACAGTTTGTTCCTCGAGCAAAACGGGACCTTGTGGGCATCCGGTCGAAATTCCCACGGCCAGCTTGGCGATGGCACCACGCGCAACCGTAACCGGCCGGTGAAGGTCGCCACGGGCGTCCGGACCTGCGCGGCGGGCGACCACCACTCGCTCTTCATCACCAGGGACGGCCGGCTTTTCGCCATGGGTGACGGACGGCACGGCCAGCTCGGCAATGGAACTTCAAGACAGGCGACGGCTCCCGTCGAGGTTCTGCAGAAGGTGCGGGCGATCGCCGCGGGCAGCGGGCACAGCGTGATTCTCCGCAGCGATGGCACCGTTTGGACGAGCGGCAAGAACTGGTATGGCCAGCTGGGCAATGGCGCGCGGCGCAATCTCAACACCTTCGCACGGATTGCCGAGGGAGCGAAGGAGGTCTCTGCCGGTAGCATCCACACCCTGTTCGTGCTGCGCGACGGCACCCTGATGGGTGCCGGCTGCGGCAGTCACGGCCAGATGGGAAGCGGGCGCAGGCAGAATTCGCGGAGTCCGCAGGCGATCGCCACCGGCACCCGTTCCGCGGCGGCCGGCCGGACATTCACTCTCATGACCGGCAACGACGGATCGGTCTGGGCCGCGGGTTCCACGAAGTACGGACAGTTGCCGGGCGCGGGGCGTCAGGACCGCCTCTCGCCGGTACGGATTTTCGCCGCACCGTCCGCAGCTTATCGGTAGACAAATTCGTCCACCCCGGCGTTCAGTCGGCCGGGTGGTGGTTTCGCTCCGTAGGCGGCTGGAAAATCGCGACCTCAGAAGCGGAACTCGAAACCGACCACCGGACCATGGTGGATCACGTCGAGGGTGAAAAGCCCTTCGGAATAGTCGGTCCCCATGCCACGGTAACCGGACGCGACGCTGGCGTTGGGTGTGAGGTGGTAACCCAGCCCGACAAAGGCCTGCCAGATCAAGTCCGAGCTCACGCCAAAGCCACCGATGTCGGCATTGTAGCGGCAGAAGAAGCCCCAGCCCAGCTCGGACTGGCCGCGCAGGCCGATGATGGGATCCCCCAGGTGTCATCCACCGAGCTCTGAAGGTTGCGGCCGAGAAGGAAGCGTCCGGTCAGGGTGCTGTCGAACGAAGTGAAGCGGGCACCCGCGAAGACATCCATCCGGTGGTCCTCGGTCTCGAACACCCGGTAGCCGAGGGTCTGGGTCAGAACCCACTGGGTGTCTTCGAACTCGACGGCGCGCAGGACCCGCCCCCCTATCAAGCCGTCGCGCGGAATCCTGTTGGAAAAGTCCGCGTAAACGAAATCGGTGGTGAGGCTCCAGGGCCCCTTGGAAGCCTCCGCCACGATCATGAAAGCCGTATCGAGCTTGTCGAGGGTGTCGGAAAGCGAGATGTCCACCGGCGCGTTGAGCGGGCCGACCGTCAGGTCTCCGTCGATCGCGGTCAACCAGCCGTAGGGGGCGATGCGAAAGCCCCATCCTGACTCCACAGGTGCGGGGATCTCGGCCGGCATCGCGGTAGTACCGGCATCAAGACCGGTGGCGGCGAGCAGCGAGGCAATGATGGGGATAAACGCGGTTTTCATTTTTGCATGTTCAGGGAGTTTTGATCGGATTCTCTTTGGCACGGCCTGAGGAACGACGGGGCATGGCATGAGGCGGCTGCTCAAGGTGACGGCCTGACCTTGACGGTGACCCGCTCGATGCGGCCGCTGAAGCGTGACGAAGGACCGGCTCCGATCTCCTCGACGACCGGTGTGTTGAGGTCGATCCCGACATCCGCACCCTCATCTGCCGAAAACAGCAGCGGTTGGGTCCGTCCGATCCGGCCCTCGGCCACCTTCTCGCCGTTCACATAAAGGGTTCCGGTGCCACCCTTGCCGGGTCCACCGCCGTCGTAGGCGAATTCAAAGCGAAGCTCGGACTTGTCCGCGGGAAGCGGTTTCTCCACGGCGATCGTGAAACGTTCCAGGTTCAGGAAATTGTAATGATAAGCCGGCACACCGTCCTTCACCTACAAAGCCCAGCCACCAAAGCGGCCGGCCTGAACCAGAATGGCGCCGTTGGCGCGGCCATCGTCCGGCACGATGATCTCCGCGGTGATGGTCTTGGACCGGTTCTTCACGTCGATGAACACATTCTCCGACATCGAGGTCATGCCTTCGGCGAGCACCAGCGAATCCCGCCCGGCCATCAAGTCCGGCCGACCGGCGATGGACGGCACGGCGCGCGCGAGCGTCCGGACGTCGATGGGCAGGACGAAATTCTTGCTCGCCTCCGCCATGAACAGCACCTGCAGTTCGGCAAGCTTCTGCGGTTGCTGCGCCGCCAGGTTGGTGGAGAGGCTGAAATCCACCTTGGTGTCGAACAGATCCCACCTGCTTTCCTCCAGCGGGCTTCTCGCCTGGCTTTCCCACGGGGCGCGGTTGATGGTCCGAGCCAGCCAACCTTCATGATAGATGCCGCGGTTTCCGAAGTTCTCGAGATACTGGGGTTTGCGGCGCTCGTCCGCGTCGGCATCGTGGAAGGTGTCACTCATGCTGACTCCGTCCATGGGGCGCTGGGGAGCGCCATTCACGATCTTCGGTTCGGGGAGGCCGACCGCTTCGAGAATCGTCGGTGCCACGTCGGAAACGAAGTGGAACTGGGGGCGCGGCTTGCTATCGGCCGGCACGCCGCCCTTGAGCCACCGGATCGCCATGCCCACCTTGCTGCCGCCGTAATCCGAACCGACCTGTTTCACATACTCGAACGGTGAAGAGAACACCTGGGACCAGCCCCGCGCCATGTGGGGCAGGGTCTTCGGGCCACCCCAGTCGTCCATGTGTTGGACCAGGTCCTCCACGTTCGCCTCGATGCCGTTGAAGGAGGTGTATTCATTCAGGGTGCCCCAGCTTTGGCCTTCGGCACTCATTCCGTTGTCACCCGCGACGAAGACGACCAGGGTGTTGTCGAGTTCGCCGAGCGTCCGGACCGACTCGATCACGCGGCCGATTTCATAATCGGTGAATTCCAGGAACCCGGCGAAAACCTCCGCCTGCCGGGTGACCAGTTTCTTCTGCACTTCGGTCAGCGTGTCCCAAGCGGGAACAGCGGGTGAGCGCGGGGTGAGTTTCGTCCCTTGTGGCACGACACCGAGCGCGATCTGGCGCTCCAAGGTCTGCGCTCTCATCTTGTCCCAACCTTCGTCGAACTTGCCCTTCCACCGCTGGGACCATTCCTCGGGCGGATGATGGGGGGCGCGCACCGCACCCGGCGAAAAGCAAAGGAAAAACCGGCGGTCCGGCGTGAGGGCTTTTTGGAAACGCACCCAATTGATGGCCTCATCCGCCATGGCGGTCATGAAGTTGACCTTCGGTGTCTCGATCCGCGACGTCCCTTCCACGACAGCGGGTGCCCAGTGGTTGGTCGAAAAGCCCATGAATCCGTAAAACTTGTCGAAGCCCTGGCGGGTAGGCCAGCGGTCGAAGGGCCCGGAGTTGCTGACTTCCCAGGGCGGCGTCAGGTGCCATTTGCCGAATGCCGCGGTGCTGAAGCCATTGAGCCTGAGCATTTCGGCGAGCGGCGCCACCTCGTTGGGGATCTGTCCACTGTGGCCCGGAAAGGCGGTGGCGGCCTCCGTGATGCCACCCATGTTGGCAACGTGGGGATTGCGCCCGCTGAGCAGGGACGCCCGGGTCGGCGAACAAGTCGACTGGGTGTGGAAGTTATTGTAACGGACGCCTTCCTTCGCGATCCGATCGAAGCTCGGGGTCGAGACCGGTCCGCCGAAAGCGCTGGTGCCGGCAAAACCGAGGTCGTCGACCAGAATCAGCAGCACGTTGGGCGCGTTTTCGGGTGCGCGGACATCAAAGCGAGGCGGAGGAGTGGCATTGCGGACATCGAGTTCCGTGGACGTTTGCCGGGGTGGCTCGGTCAGCGGAAGCACGGTGCGGTCGGGCTCGGCAGCGGACATGGCGCCAAACAGTCCACAGAATACCGTGATGACCCCCTGCTTTTGCGGAGCGGTCCCTCAAGCGGACCGCGGGCTTACGGAGGGGTATCGTTGCGGTTCGTCTGAATTCGTTCGAGGTTTTCATAAGCTTTCTTTGGGGGGAATCATCTACCTTGTCGCTGGTTGTCGTGCTTGTTAAAATACCAATCGGCGGACTTCAGGCCGCGGGCGCTCCTTTGATCTTCGCATACAATCTTGCCAAATCCTCGCCGAACAGAATCCGCGGGACCGGGTATAAGGGATTGGCTTCCGCCAGAGCCCGGCTTGTCATTTTCGGAACATCGCCATCCAGGATCTTATCGATGTTCCTGGGAATCCCCATCTTTTCATTTCGATCCCGAATGTAGGCGATGAAGAGTTTGAACTTCTCCGCGGGAGTCCGGGCTCCAGCTCCAATGCCGATGTGATCCGCGAGCTCGGCAAGCCGGTCTTCCGCGGCACTTCCATAATACTCCAAAACATGCGGCATGATGATGGCGTTGGCCAGACCGTGGGGTAGCCCGTAAAAACCGCCGACCGTGTGCGCGATGGCGTGAACGTAGCCCACATAGGCTTACGGTGAAGGCGACACCGGCCAGATAGGAAGCTTTGAGCATCGCCCGCCCTTGCTTTGAGATCTCCGGGGTTCTCGTAGGCCTGCAGGAGGTTCCCGTGAATGAGGGCGAGAGCATCCAGGGCCGCTTGCCTCGTCTCGCGGGTATTGCTTCGACCGATATACGCTTCGACCGCGTGCCTCATGGCATCCATGCCGGTCGGGGCGGTGATGTGCGGGGGGAGTTTCAGGGTGAGTTCGGGGTCGAGCACCGCATAGTGGGGAATCAGGCAGAAACCGTTGATGGGATACTTCTCGTGCGTCTCGCTGTTGCTGATCACGGCGGCCAGCGTCACCTCGCTGCCGGTTCCGGCGGTGGTGGGCACCGCGATCAAGGTCGGAATCTTGAAGATGACCTTGAGAACCCCTTTCAATTTCTCGACCGGCATTCCGGGCCGGGCAACCCTCGCGCCGACGGTCTTCGCGCAATCGATCGGGGACCCCCCTCCGAACGCGATGATGGCCTTGCAGTCGTTCTCGTGATAGAGCGTCAAAGCCGCCTCGACGTTCTCAATCGTCGGGTCGGGGATGGTGCCGTCATAAACGACATACTTGCAGCCATTGACGCCGAGTTCCGCGATCAGGCCGTCCAGCAAGCCCAGCTTCATCAGGGTGCTTCCACTGTTTGAGGTTCTTGATCGTATGCTTGGCTTCCGAAACCACCGGATAGATCTCGGAAATGTCGGTTTCTATAAATGGCTTGCGATAATCCGCATACAACGCCTTGCGGATCTCCTCCCGGTGGGATAAAACCCTATCGTGGAGCTTTTGAATCAGCTCGATTCTTTCTTCGGCCGTGCTTGTCCTCAGCTTCAACGCATGGCGTTTCTGAAGGTCGAGAACCTCGGTGATCTGGGTGTTCATCAATTCGGTATCCATAAAGGTCATGACAGCCGCCTGATCGATGGAGGGCCGGATCGTGCGTGAGTTGAGGTTCCAGTGCCGGGTCGGTTGCCCTTGGTCACCCGGTCACTCTCCGGGAGGAAAGACCCAGCATCAGGTTTGAAATCCCGCTGAAAAGGGCGTGGAATCCGAAAAGCAAGCCGAGGATCGCGACGGAATTGCCCGGCCAGCGGGAAAAGACCATGAATCCGAGGACCAGCGAGGCGAGTCCGTTGATGAGAGTCCAGACCCAGCCCGCGTTGCCGCGGAGTTTGAGCGCGCCGAAGATGGCAACAACGCCTTCCGCCGCAAGGTAGCAAGCCAGAATCAAGGTGATGATTGCCACGCTTGAGCCGATACAACGCAGCAAGATGATACCGGCGATGATCCGGATCACGCCGGAAAGCCCCTCTGCCAACCGGTGGCCCTTGTGCTTTCCAAAAATCGCCATGGCCAGCGAGATCCCGCCGATGAACAGGGCGGCGATGCCAAGCCACTGCGCGATGAGAATCGAAAACACATACGGACTCCCCATCGCCATGAAGCCCACGACAATCGAAAGGATCCCTCCGATAATGAGCCAACCCCGGCTCGCTGAAAGTGCTTGGACGTCTGACTGGGAAGGTGCTGGTGCGGTCATATCGATATCTTGTTAGCCACTGGAATTTTTGAGATCCAACCAAATCTTCAGGAAAGATGCATCCACCGCGAGATCGACCCGTTCATTTGTCCAGCTCCTCCCTTGCTTCCAAGAAAGCGCGCAGTTTCGCAAGCCCGGCCTCGTCCCATCCCGGCGGCTCCGTGAGCGCCAGCCACGCCTCGATGTAATCCGTCGCCGCGATCGTGTGGCCGAAACCTTCCGGCGCCGTTCCAACCGCCATGTCGATCGCCAGTTGCAGCATGGTGACCACCGGAAACCACCGCAACGAAGGCGAAACATCCTTGCCGCGTGGTTCGTCCATCCAGTCCGGAGCGCGCCACGCGGACGCCGGACTGAAAAAGGTGATGGGATCGCTCGGATACTGCAGGAACAGAATCCGGAAATTACCCCAGGGATTGTCTTTTCCACCTGTCACTCCGTCCTGCTTCATGAAGCGGACCACGGCACCTTTCCGAAATTCCGGCAACCATGGCGGCGTGCCCGGATCGCGGCGCGCGGTCGCCTCTTGCCAGGTCTGGTGGCGGAATGGCGGGCCGCTCCACAACGCGCCGTGAAACGGGTCGTCGATGATGTCATACAAGTCGAACGAGAGATCGGAAAGGTGCGAACCCAGGCTCAGTCCGTTCAGATAGAGCCTCGGTCTCGATTCGGGCGGCAGGGAACGCCAATGGCCATAAACTTCCTGGAAAAGCGCGCGCGCCGTTTCAGCCCCGTATTGCGCCTGGGTCATCAGGGCGAGCGGGCTGTTCAGGTAGGAATACTGGACGGTCACGGTGGCGATATCGCCCCGGTGAAGGTACTCGACCGGGTCCTGCCCTGCCGGATCCACCCAGCCGGTGCCGGTGGGCGTGACGAGCAGCAGCACGGAGCGCTCGAAGCCACCCGCCCGCTTCAACTCATCGAGCGCCATCCGGGCACGCTCAGCCGGGCTGTCCGCCGAATTCAGACCGACATAAACCCGCACGGGTGCCAGGACCGGAGTGCCGAAGAACTCCTCCAATTCCGCGGCGCTGGGGCATCCGGAAATAAAGCTCCGTCCCTGGTTTCCAAGGTCGCGCCA
The DNA here is from genome assembly GCA_945883695.1 of Akkermansia muciniphila. Taxonomy (GTDB): domain Bacteria; phylum Verrucomicrobiota; class Verrucomicrobiia; order Verrucomicrobiales; family Akkermansiaceae; genus Haloferula; species Haloferula muciniphila_A. Next base: position 29,168 of record CAMCYK010000017.1, read on the forward strand.
ATCGACGAGCGACTCCGGGCTTCCCGTCTGGCTGGCAAGCGTCGGACGAGGGAGATCGTCGTCGATCCGCGCGTCGAGTTCCTGAAACGAGCGGTCCGCGACTCTCAACAGGAAGCCGAAAAGCAAGCCGTTGATTGAAAACCAGAACAACATGGCGGTGACGGTCACCGCCACGACGATGGATACCCTCCGCGGCACATAGCGCGCGAGACCTCGCGACGCCCGCACCGAGAGCCAGCGGAAAACACGGGCCACCGCGAGCAACAGCAAGAAGGTCGCCACCGCCACGGGCACCAGCAACAGGGGCTGGAATTCGGGGAGCTCTTCCATGCCCATGATCTCGCGCAGGGAATTCTGCCAATGGACCGCGTGCCACAGGCTGACCACCACCAGCGACACGCAAATCACCGCCGCCACGATCCCCGATGCCCGCGCCAGCCGCCCGCCGAAAGCGGGCAATCCGAGATATCGCCACAGCGCGATCCAGCCCGCGCCCAGTCCGTAGCCGACCGCAAACGACAGCCCGGACAAGACGGCCTGCACCAGCATCGGCCGCGGCAGCAGCGAAGGAGTCAGCGACGCGGCCAGGAAAACCGCGGCCGGCAGCAGACAGGGAAGACTCAAGCGGGGATCGAGCCATGTTAGTTTTGATTTGATGTTCATGCGGGTTGGCGATGGCAGGAGTTGCTTGCAATGCCCCAGCCGCGCTTTGCATACACGCCGGCGGTGATTTTTTCAACGTGCTGCTTGTCGCCGATGACTCGTTTTTCGTTGGCCTGAAGCTTGCCTCGCGTCGTCACGGTGCCGTTGGCTTGGTGGATCCGGTATTTGCGGTCAATGCTCGGAATCGCCGGGAGTTTTCATTCCCGCCATCACGGACTCCACCGCGCCGGGCGGCATCAGGTGGCTGCGATCGAACGTTCGGTCGATCTAACTCAACGCGTCGGCAGCCGCGGGAGAGCGCGTGCCGAGCACGAACGCGGCGAGTTCCTGACGCGTGAGCGAGAGATGCGTCGCTGCCGCGGCTTCCGCCTCGGTGATGACGAGCACGCCGTTGCGCAGCTCGAGCCGCCGGATGCGGGGCTCGCCTTCGATGGCAAGTGTCAGAGACTGGCGCAGCCCCTCGGCCTTGCGCGGATCAACGAGGAAGCGCACGAACTGCAGGTTTTCGTCCACCGATGCGGCGACGAGCGCCTGCGCGGTGGGCGTGCCGAGGAAGCGGCGGATCGCGTCGAGCGTCAGCGGCTTCCCCATGGCCATCATTCCGCCTTCGATCTGCAGCGCCTCCGTGAGGTAGAAGCCGCGCGCGTTGGCCGATGAGGTGCGCTGACCGAGCTGGCGCGCCGCCGCCGCTCGCAGCGCGCGCGCCTCGGCGTCGTTCGCGTCGAGCGCCAGCAGCATGGATGTCAGCTTGAGGATCCATTGCCAGTTGCCGGGCCCGCCCTTCGCGTTGGCATCCGCCGCGGCTTTCCGAACCACGGCGGGGCCGCCCATCATCTGGACGGTGCGTGCCGCTTCCTCGCTTTCAGACAGCGGGTTGATATCGGACACATCGCCGCCAAACCAGCCGATCGTGCCGTTGTAAACCTGGCGGACGTGGCTCTCGACCTGGCCGTAGTTCTCCCAGTCACCACGCAGATTTCCCGGCATGAAGACCTGTTCGGCCGCCTGTCGTCCGTCCCTGCCGTGCGCGATCTGGCGCAGCGTCTGGTCGTGGATCAGTTGCACCCCGTCGACGGAGCGCTGGACCGCGTCCCGCACCACGTCCTCGCCCTTGAGCGTGGGGCTGTGGACGTCGAGCAGGATCTCGGCATTCTTCGACTCCATCCAACGCGCGTCCTGAATAAACACCGACGGATTGCGATAAGGGCCGCCGCGCAGGGTATACACGTTGAAAATGCCGCCCGGCACCATGAAGTTGGTCACGATCATCCGCTTGCGCGCGACATAGAAGCCGACGCTGTCGCTGGTGTCCGAGCGGGCGGGAGCGACCTGCACCGTCTCGCCGGCGACGACGAGGTCGATGACGCGGCCGTTTTCGAAGAGCCGCGTGGGGGCTTGGTAGCTGGACTGGGCCAGCAGTTTCTCCGGCGGGAAGCCGAGCATGTTCGGAAACGCGTCGGGGCCGCTCCGCGGATGAAACACTCCGAACTGGGCGCAGGCACGGGCCTGGTAGATGCCGCTCAGGACGCTGATACCGCTCGAGGTGTTGCGGTTGCGGTCCAGATACTCATGCCCCCAGACCTCGGCACCCTCGTCGAGCCACGCCCCGGTGCCGTTGCCATAGTGCCAATGGGTCAGCAGGATCGCGGCCACCTTGACCTTGCGGTCGAGCGTCTGCTCGAGCATGGCGCGCATTTCCGTCGCGGCCTGCGTGAAGTCGCCGGTGTCGATGATGATCCAGCCCTTCGGTGCCTCGACCGCGAAGCAGTTGCCAAGACCCCAGCCGCGCATCGCATAGACGCCATCGGTGACCTGTTCGACCCGCTTGCTGTCGCCGATGCCCCACTTGTCATTGGCAAGCAGCGCGGTGCGCGTCGTCACGGCGCCGTTGGGAGCGACGGCGGTTTCGCCGCGCAGCGAGGGACTGCGCCAGGAATCACCGCCCGGCGCTGCCGGCGCGCCCTCGGTTTGTGCGGTGGCTCCGCGGGTATTGCCGAGAAGTATTCCCGCACCGAGGGCTGGAACCGATTGAACGAACTGTCGTCTGCTGTGCATGGTATTGGTTTCTCTCTGATCGCTCAGGCATTTCATCGGCCGAATACATCGTGACCGACCAGAAGCCATCGACAGGTGGGGGCGGGGCGAATTTAAGAACGTTGCGGTTGTTCCCGTCGAGCGGCTTGCCGGCCCCATCGACGAAGGCGACATCGTAGGTGCTGATCTCGGCCGGGTTCCAGAGCAGTCCGAGCATCGCTGCGGCCGCCGCGATCACGGGATCACCGCTCAGCCGCTTGGGAAGACGGGCAATCTGCCAGTTGTTGACGATCGGCACGGCGCGCGGCATGCGCTCGGCGATGATCCGGTGGGCGTCCGTCGCCGCCCGTTCGAGGCCGCGCTGCGTCTGCGGCGAGAGTTTTTCCCAGTCGAACCCGGTCGCCGGGTCCATGCCGATCTCGCGCAGCCAGCCGGCCATCGCCTCGTCCATCGGGTGGCCAAGACGCGGCGAGAGCCGGAGCGCCGCGTTCAGGGTGGTGAAATAGGCCTTCGCGTTGGTCAGCTCGGCGCGGGTGAAGCGGGGAAAGTCGGCCGCGCCGGGCTTCGGCCGGGTGACGTCGGCCGCGCCCCACTGACTGAGCGGGACGAGCTTGAACTGTTTCTGCAATGCCACCGCCGCCGGCAAGTCCGCGTCGCCCTCCACGGAGATGCGGGGAAGCGTCCAGCCGAGCGGCGTGCCCCTGTCGATTCGCTTGACTCCCTCCGGCAGGACGCCCTGCCATCCGGGCGGGCAAAGGGCGAAATTGCCGCCGCGCGCGCCGACGGTGTCCCACGACAGGTTGGCGTCGAAGTCGTGCCGCATGTCGCTCACGGGGACCCAATACTGACGGTCGCCCATCGGCGGGATCACGAGGACGACCGGCTCGGCGCGCAGGTCCAGGAAGGCCCGCAGGTAGATCGTGTCGTTGTTGGGGGTGATGACCCAGTCGTCCTCGCTCGTGATGAGGCGGTCGAAGACGAAGAACTCGTTGAGCGTGCGGTCGTGGCCGCGTTCGGGGTCGAAAGACGTTTCCCAGAGCGTCCGGTAGAGATCCATCATCGGAAAGCCATTGATGTAAGTCTGGACGCCGGTCGCGTAGGCAAGATTTTCATCCTGGGCCGGCTCGGCAGCGTTGGCCCGGGAGGGCAGAGCCACGAGACACGAAGCCAAGAGGCCAAGAGGCCAAGTGCGATGTTTGCGGTGAGGAATGGTTTCATTGGATGGAGATTTTTGGTTGAGGGGAGGCTTTTTCATCCGCCGCGCTTTTAGGCTGCGGAAGGTTCGTGGGCGGCGAGGGGGTGTTGGCGAAGACCGCGTTCATGACGTGGAACACGGCGGTGTTGTCGACGTAGCTGCCGTTCCAGCCGTAAGGCGCGCCCCAGAGGGACTGGGCGAAGGGGTCGTGGTCGGAGATCATGAGGATGACGTTGCGCGCCTTCGATTACGATCAGGAACTTGCCGCCCTTGCCGCGGTCCGGTCCGACCATGCCGGTGTCCGTGACCGTCCGCTGCCAGAGGTCGTTGATTCCACCGCCTGTCGGCCCGGCCGGCACCTCGTACATCAACAGTCCGCCGGTGTCGCTCAACTCCGAAAATGTGATGAAATAGGTCGTCGTGTCGTTCGCGGTGATGACATAGGTCGTCGTGTCGTTCGCGGTGATGATCGGCATCTTTTGCTTGGTGGTCCGGTAAATGATCAGGTCGCCCGCCTTGCCGCCAAGGGGGCCGAAATGCGCGTTGCGCCACTGCATGATGGCAACCGCCGGCACGAAGTGGATGCAGGCCTGCACGGCGCGCTGGTAATCGATCTCTTCGCTGACGCGTTTGACGGTCGCGTCGGTCGGATAGCCATTGGCTTCGAATTCGAGAACGCCGGAGCGGGTGTCGTGACGGGTGGGTCCCTGGGCTGTGGCCAAAGACAGGCACGCGGAAAGAGCGCAGAGTGTTGCGATCACAGGATGGTTTTTTGGTTTCATTGGATTGAGTGCACGCGAGATGCCCCCCATGATAAACCAAGGGTCTACGTAATTTCGGCTGGATGCCCCTCCGGCTGGCGACACCGGAGAATTTGAACGGCGGCCCTCATTCGGTCACTCCGTTCCTTCCTCCCGGTGGCTGGGTGTGCCGCCGGTTGACAACGTCCTTGCGAAGCGTCTCGGAGGGACGTTCCCCGAAAAGCGTGAAATACCTGCCAGCGAAGCGCCCGAGGTCCCAGGATCCCAGTCCGAAGGCAATCATGGTGACGGTCGTCCGGTCGTGGCAGCTCTCGCGAAGAAGGTGCCGGGCTTCATACAGCCGCTGGATACGAAGGTAATCCTGGGGCGGGATGCCGTAGCTCCGATGAAACGCGTTCCTGAACGTCCGTTCAGGCACCCCGGCCTGTTGGGCCAGTTCCGTGATGGAAAGCGATCGGTCGGGATCGGACATCGCCAGTTCCAAGATGGACTTCGTGATACCCCGCCAACGGTCGAAGTGGCCGCCGTCGAAAGGCTGGCAGCTTGTGAAAAGCCCCTGAGCCGCCGCCAGCAGTTCATCCTGGCAGGAGTCCACCGCAACGGGACAGTCCAACAGCCGGGGGTGGGATTCGGTCGTCGCAAGGACCCGGTGAGCGAGCGACTTGAATCGCCGCGTCACCTGTGGCGGCGGCTTCAGCAGCCGCGCACTGGCGCAGGATGCGGACTCCGATTCCAGCGCCGGTGGAAACAACAGGCGTGGCGGGATATGGACGGAGATCCATTCGTGACTGGGTTTGCAAACGAGGCAAAACTCGCCGCCCGGCGGGACTGCAAAAACCTCATCCTCGTTCAGGTCATGCCCATTGGCGCGCCCCGGGTGCGATTGGGGGTAGAATGACCACGCGTCGCGGCCATCCACCCCTTCCGCAATGCTGCCGCCCCCCTCGCAGCCATTCTGAACGGCAAGGGCGCCAACAGCCGCGAATTGCATCGTCCACTTTGACACCTGCCTCGAGCACATCCGCATCCTCACGGACACGTCCCGCACCGTCTCGGCGTAGGCATCGTATTCGGTAAAGGCGAGACGGGGCATCGATCACGGGTGATGTTACCGGTTAGACCAAGGCCGGTGGGATTGCTCCGGTTCATTCCGGGCTGATCGCGCTGATTTCGGCCTTGAACTCTTCGCCGTCGCCCATTTCCGGCGCAGCGGCGCGGCGTTGGGTGCCGGGCATGACCGGGAACAGCGGATCGAATTCCACCATCAGGGATGCGAGCTTGCCCAGGATGCTGATGTCGCCACTTACTTTGGCCGTCCCGTCACCGATCAGCGCCTCCAGCGTTTTCGCGCCCATCATGACCTGTTCCAGGTCCGAGCGGTTGAGGGTCATGGAGAAGTCGGGTTTGGCAACCTGGAAGCCCTGGATGTTGGTCAGGGTGGCGTTCGCGAGTTCGATGGCGAACTGTTCGCCGTTGTCCGGGGTCACCAGATTCATGGTGAAGTTCAAGTCTTCGGCCCTGCGGCTGTCCATGCGGATGCCGAGGAAGTCGAGGAACTGGCCGGTGGACATCGCGCGGATGGTGTCGGGTGACGAAGAACTGGCCGTCGCCGCCGTCGGAATGTCGTTGCGCAGTTCATAGGCGCCGGACAGGAAGCTGTTCCGTAGCCCGGGGTTCTCCTGCTGGTATCCGATCTGCTCGAAGGCATCTGCCAGCAGGTCCTTGGCCATCCGGTTGCCCGGCTCGGCCTGGACCAACTTGTCGAGGATTTCGGTGGCATGGAAGTATTTGCCTTCGTTGATCAACTGGCTTCCGCGGGCCATGATTTCCTCGGCCCCTCCCATCATTTCGACGTAAAGCGGCGCGGATTCATCCGGGGACAGCGGGATCAGGGTGGTGGGATTGCAGTCCCAGAATCCCAGGAAACGCTGGATCACCCCGCGGCTGTTGTGTTTGTAGGATCCGTGATACCCCCGGGTATACCAGTTCTGCTGAAGGCTTTTCGGCGCTTCGTAGACGTTGTGAATCTGGTTGATGGTCACGCCCTGGTTGGCATAGTGCAGGACCTGGTTGTTCAGGTTGGCGTACATGTCGCGCTGCGCCCGCAGGATTTCCTGGATGCGTTCATTGCCCCAGCGCGGCCAATGGTGGGAGGCGAACATCACCTCGGCCTCGCCACCGAAACGGTAAAGGGCGTCGTTGATGTATTTCGACCAATTCAAGGCATTGCGGACTTGGGCGCCGCGCAGGGTGTAGATGTTGTGCAGTCCGGCCATCACGTTTTCAGCCATCCACAGGACCTTGAGGTCCGGCAGGTAGGTGTTCATTTCCACCGGGGCCTCGGTGTTGGGTGTGTTCTGGAAGATCATGCGCACGCCATCCACCGTGGTATCCACAATGGGGCCGGTAATCAGCCGCGTCGGCGCGATCAGCCCGACGGAACCGGCGGAGACGCTGTGGCCCAAACCCTGGGTGACAAAACCGTAGGGACTGCGGGGCAACAGCATGCCATATTGATAAAACAGCCGACGGTTCATCGCATTGCCGGCGAAGACGTTCTCCGAAACCAGATGATCCATGAATCCGTCCGGGGCGATCACCTCGACCCGCCCGGAACTGACATCCTCGTCTGTGATCAGGCCGCGCACGCCGCCCCAATGGTCGCCGTGGGTGTGCGAATAAATCACCGCCGTGATGGGCAGGCCCTCGCCCACATGCTCTTGGAAAAGATCCCAGGCCGCCTTGGCGATTTCCCCGCTGATCAGGACATCGTAGGCGATCCAACCGGTCTTGCCGCGGATGAACGTGATCTGGGAGAGATCGAAGCCGCGCACTTGATAGATTCCCGGCACCACCTCATAGAGGCCGTAATTCTGATTCAGCTTGGCGATCCGGTGCAGGGAGGCGTGGATGCTGTCAAATTCGTCCTGCTCGTCGATGAACTTGAACTGGTCCATGTCCCAGGCGTTGTGGCCTGCGGCTGCCGGGATCTGACGTTGCTTCATCGGCGCGATGAAGCCGCGCTTGAACTCCTCGAAGTCCCGCGTGTCATCCATGGGCAGGGTGCCACGGGCTTTTTTCAATACCTCGATCGTATGTTTGGAAGGTGCCTTGCCTTTGGGGTCGAAATGCCCCTTGTGCGGCTGCGCGGGCTGGGCGGCCTGCGAGGCCTCCTGGCCGAGCACGCTCGCCGGAAGCGTGAAAGCCGAACCGGCGGCGGCGAGTCCGCCGAGGAAGCGGCGGCGCGGGAGGGCGTTGGACGGGTTGTTGCTGGATTCGTTCATATGCGTGCTGGGGGTTTCTGGGTGGAAGATTCGGGATCGAGCCGCGCTCTTTGATTCCGAAACCCCTATGTCCTATTCCAATCGCCCGCTTTGATCATTGCATTTTTTGTCCATCCTCCATAACCTCCGGTTATATGGCGGAGATTGATCTCAGGCACCTGCAATACTTCGTGGCGGCGGCGGAATGCCGGAGTTTCGTCAGGGCGGCGAAACAGGTGAACGTGAGCCAGCCGGCGATCACCAAGAGCATCCAGCGGATGGAACGGTGGTTCGGCCACGCGCTGTTCGAGCGCGGGGCGGAGCTGAAGCTCACCACCTTCGGGGCCGCCATGATCGGCGATGCGAAAAGGGTCCTGGGAGGCTTCGACGAACTCACCCAGGCCGCAAGCCAGTTCGGTAAGAACGGGCCGGTCACCTTGAAGATCGGTGCGGGTCCGCTGATTGCGGAGACGCTCGTCGGAACGGCGATCGGCAGGCTGCTGGGCACCTATCCGGGACTTCAGGGGGGCATCCACGTCGATCACTACACGGTATTTCCCGAGATGCTGCGGGACCGGCACCTCGACTTCTTCATCGCCGACATCACGGAGTTGAAAGAAGCGGGGGATTTTGTGATCCGGAAGCTCGCGCCCAGCCGCTTCCAGTGGTTCTGCCGGAAAGGGCATCCGCTCGCGAAGCGCAGAGCCGTTTCATTCCAGGACGTGCTGGCCTATCCGGTGGTGCTGCCGGAGCTGCCGGTCTGGGCGCGCGAGTGGTTCACCCACCACATGGCACCGGGTGCGGCGCCACGTTCGAACTCGCAACCCTTTCAGCCTTCGGTGGTTTGCAGCCATTTCTCCACCCTGAAGAGCATCGTCCAGGCGAGCGACGCCGTGAGCGCCCTCACCGAACTGGCGTTGCGCCGCAAGCCCTACGTCAAGGAATTCGCGGTGATCGACTACACCGGTAAGACCCCGTCCAGCAATCCCGGGATTGTCACCTTGAAACGGCAAGCCCCCTCCCCTGCCGCGCAACGGCTGATCGAGGAGGTGATCGCTGTTTCGGGAATCGACTGACCCCCTCAGCGGACCGCCGAGGCGTCGGTGATGCTGCCGTCCCGGATCACCAGCTTGCGGTCGCCGCGGGTCGCCAGTTGTTCGTCGTGGGTCACCACCACCAGCGTGGTGTCGCCCTCCGCCGCCAGTCCGAGCAGCAGGTCCATCACCTCCGCGCTGTTGCGGGAGTCGAGGTTTCCCGTCGGCTCGTCGGCAAACAGCACCGGCGGGTGGTTCACCAGCGCGCGGGCGATCGCCACCCGCTGCTGTTCCCCGCCGGAGAGTTCGGCCGGCAGGTGTTCCGCCCGGTCGGCGAGGCCGACGCGTTTCAGCGCCGCAAGGGCCGCGGCCGATTCATCGCGCCCGCCGATCGCTCCGGGCACCAGCACGTTCTCCAAGGCGGTAAGCTCCGGCAGCAGCAGGTAGTTCTGGAAGATGTAGCCGATCTTCTGGTTGCGGAAGGCCGCTTGCCGCTTCGGCCCCAGCGCGTAGAGGTCCGTCCCGTCGATCCGGACCGTCCCCTGCTCCGGCCGCTCGAGGCCGGCCAGCGTGTAGAGCAGCGTGCTCTTTCCCGCCCCGCTCGGCCCGCACAGGAAAACCCGTTCGCCGCGGGTGATCGTGAGCTCGATGCCGTGCAGGACCTCGATGCTCTTCCTCCCGATGCGGTAGCTGCGGTGGAGGTTGGAGGCTTGGATCACGGTGCCGGGCATGGGAGGAGAGACCAGAAACCGGAGGCAAGAGTCAAGGCCGGGCGGCGCTCGTTGCCGATGGGGTTGTCCCTACCTTGCGCGACCGACGGTCGCTCCGTCCCGCGGCCGCAGGCCGCCAAGGTAGGGTCGGACCGCCCTCGGCCGACCGGAGCGGTCCCCGGAGGCCCGCTTCAACTCCAAGGAGAGAACCGATCCTCCCGTGGCTTCGCGGACGAGCGAGGGCGCGTCGTCCCTACCTTGCGCGACCGAAGGTCGCCCCTACTTTGAGGTCGCCGCCGCGAAGGTCTTCCGCGCGAAATCCAGCTTCTGCTGGTGGCTGTCGTGCGGGTGGCTCTTCCAACGGGCCACCGCGGGCTCGAGGCGGCGCAGCAGGCCGACGCCGTTGGCAAGCTGGATGGCGAGGCCGGGGCGGGCGTTCACTTCGATCATCAAGGGGCCCAAGGTCTCGTCGATCATAACATCGACCCCGAGGTAGCCGAGTCCGGTCATCTCGTGGCAGGTCACGGCGATGTCGAGGATGGCCTCCCAATGTGGCAGCTGGATGCCCACGACCGGCACCTTCAAATCCGGGTGGAGCTGGATCGGGTGGCCATGGTGGATGGCGCGGATGGTCTTGCCGGTGGCGAGGTCGATGCCGATGCCGATGGCTCCCTGGTGGAGGTTGGCGCGGCCGTCCGACTCGCGGGTAGCGGCGCGCAGCATGGCCATGACCGGGTAGCCGTGCAGCATCACCACGCGGATGTCCGGCGCGCCTTGGAAGCTGATCTCGGTGAGGACCCGCGCCGGGTGGACCCGGTATTCGATCAGCGCGACGTCGCGCCGTCCGCCCAGGCTGAACAGCCCGGCGAGGATGTTCGAGCAATGATGGCGGATCTCGTCGAGCGTCAGCTTCACGCCGCTCGGCTTGAGGAAATATTGGCCCTCGCGCGCCACGATCACGAGGATCCCCTTCCCCCCGGACCCGCGGGCGGGCTTGATCACGAAGGAATCCCGCTGGCCGATCAGGCGGTCCATCTTCGCGGTATCGTGCGGGCTGCGGACCACGCCGTAGGTCTCCGGCACGGCGAGCTCGCGTTCGGCGGCCAGCTCCTTGGTGCGGAGCTTGTTGTCGACCAGATCGTAGAGCCGGCGGGGGTTGTTCGGCAGCAGGTAGCGGGCGTTGCGCATGTTGATGCCGACCACCCCCATCGCCCGGAGTTCTCCCGGCATGCGGATCCAACGGTGCCACCAGCGCCTGGTGGAGACGGAAGACTTGGAGACGGAAGACGCGGAGACGGAAGACTTGGAGACGGAAGACGCGGAGACGGAAGACTGCAAGACACAAGACACAAGACCGGAGTCCGGGGGTGCCCCCCTAACCGTTGCCACGGCCTCAAGTCTTGCGTCTTGCGTCTTCAAGTCTTGCGTCTTCATGCCTCTTTGAAATCGCGGAAGCGGAACAGCTCCGACAAGCGGTAGCCGGTGTAGCGGCCGATCAGGATGATGAAGGCCAGCAGCACGAGCAGCAGCTCCGGGAAGTAGAAGGCCAGGTATTTCACCTGGGGGACGCTCATGAAGGCGAAAGCGATGACCGCGACGACGAGCGAACCGCCGACCTGCATCAGCGCGCTGCGCTTGCCTTCCTCCTCCCAGATCAGCGACATGCGCTCGATGGTCCAGGCGAGGATGATCATCGGAAAGAGCGTGATCTGCAGGCCGTCCACGCCGAGTTTGTAGCTGACCACGCTCAAGATCATCATCAGCAGGGTGACGATGACCACGCAGGCGGCGACGCGGGGGACGACCAGCAGGTTCAGCCGGGAGAGCAGGAAGCGGAACCACAGGCCGGCACCGACGATGACCGAGAACATGATGAGCCCGGCCTCCAGATCCATCTCCAGCAAGGCCAGGGCCAGCAGCACCGGCATGAAGGTGCCGAGGGTGGCGATGCCGACGAGATTCCGCAGCACCACGACCACGAAGGCGCCGAGCGGGATGAGGACCACGAAGCGGAAGACCGCTTGCTCGGAGGCGGGCAGGCCGAAGATGGTCGAGACGATCAGCGGCGAATCGCGCAGGTCGGTGAGATCGCGGATGGGGATGAAGGTGCGGATCACCGTGAAGCCGAGCTGGGAGGCCTCGGCGTCGCCGTTGACCTCGAACAGCGCGCCGCCGCCACGGTTCCAGACGAAAAACTGGTTGGGATCGAGGGTGGACGAGGGTTCGTCGGGCGCGCGGACCTTCCAGTAGGCGCCATCGTAGTATTCCACCAGACGGAGCGGTTGCTGGCTGCCGCGGGCTTCCTCAAGGCGGACGCCGTAGGCGACGCGGGCCGGCACGCCGGCGAGGTTCAGGAGGTCGATGCCGAGGGTGGTGATCGCGCTGCGGTCGCCGGCTTCTTCCTCGTAGCGCTTGCGGAGCAGACCGACCTCCTGCGAGGCATCGATGGCATTGATCTCCTGGAAAATGCCGACGAAGAGCGAATCGGGATCGGCGGAGACCGACTTGGCCCGCTGGATGACCCGCTTGGCCGCGGCTTCGGTGGCACCGGAAAAGCCGGGATTGACGGCGACCGGCAGTCCGCCGCCGGCATGGGGCATCGGTTCCCCGCCGCTTTTCCGCCGCGGGGCGAAGCTGACGCGGTAGTAGATCGCCTGGTTTCCGGTCTGCTTCTCGGACGCCCAGATCGCGGTGTATTCGCCCTGGTCCTTCTCGACGTAGTAATTGTAGCCGACCGATCCGGCCTCCTGGCCGAGCGCTTCTTCCACGGCCGCGGCCGGGAGCGCGAGCCGGGCGCTGACCTTGCCGCCCTCCGTCGACGAGAGGAAGGTGATCTTGGCTTCCACCAGCCACTGCTCCGGCAGTTCGCCGGCGCGCAGCGGCAGCCCGAGATGGACGTGCTTGTAGGCGGCGATGCCGCCGCCGATCGCCGTCAGGATGAAGACGACGAGAAAAAGTTTGATCCGGGATGCCATGGTAAGCCGCGGGAAGGATCAGCGCATGATCTTCTGGTCGGCCAGATAGGCCCGCGAAGGATCGACCCAACCGATTTCCTTGATCGTCGTGCGGCCGATCAGCACGGGGCTCAGCATGTTGCTGCGGTTGTTGAGCGTGAAGTCGGCGCGCAGCTTGCGCTCGCCGATGGTGAAGTTCAGCCGGACCACCTCGCGGGGCTCTGACTTGCCGCCGGGCTCCTTGATCAGGGCGATGCGGACGAGCGGAGCCTCGATGCGGTTGCGCGGGGAATTCTTTTCACTGGGATCGGTCACGATAAAACGCACCCATTTTTTCCCGTCCCGCTCGAAGAGTTCCTTCTCCTCGGCATGGATCGAACTGGTCAAGGCGCCGGTATCGAGCTTGGCGGCGAGTTTGAGCTGGAGTTCACCGATCTTCACCCACTCGCGCCAGCCGAAGACTTGGACGGGATCGGAGGAAACCGGTCGGGCGACTGCGGTTCCGGCATCCGCTTCATCGCGCTCCGCGGCGGCCTCGGCATCATCTTCCGCGGCCGGTGCTTCCTTGGCCGGCATCTCCGCGGCGGCAGCCTCCCCCTTCGCCGCGGCGGGCGGGTCGAGCGGTTTCGACTTGGGATCGGCCGGCTTGGCCGGCGGGGTGGACTTCGCGGGGGCTTTGGCCGGTGCCTGCTCGTTGCCCTTGGCAGGCGCTTCTTCCTTGCCCTTCGGCGGTGCCTCCGCTGCTTTCTCCGCGACCTCCGCCGCGGCCACCTCCGGCGCGGCGGCAAGGCGTCCGCCGACAAGCAGACAAAGTGCCAGCAGGAATGACGTATGGGCTTTTCTGTCGAAGGTCACGCGCGCCGACTATCAGCAACAGAGCTTAGGAAATGCAATGGAATTCCGGAACCTCCACCCGGCCCCCGATCCCAGCCGGATCAGGCGCGCGGCTCGCCGTCGGACTCGCCGCGGCCGCGCTGGCATCCTGTGACCAAGGGCTGCGTTTCGACTCGCCGCGCGAGCGGCTCGAGGTCACGGCCCCCGCCTCGTGGGAATCGTCCGCCAGCGGCAGCGACGGGAAAATCAGCGGCGGCTGGCTCGGCGAGTTCGGCGACCCCGCGCTGACCCGGGCGGTAAACGAGGCGCTGGCCCACAATTCCGATCTCAAATCCGCCGCGGCGCGAATGCGGCAGGCGAAGGAATCGAGCATCGCGGGGAAGTCCCGCACACGGCCACGCGCCGGCGTCGATGGATCGGCCGGCTTCGGCGTGTCGGAAAACGGCGACCTCCCCGCCAGCGAGACCGAGCGCTACGGCCTGTCGCTGGCCGCATCCTGGGAAATCGACCTTTGGGGGCGGCTGCGCGACCTCAACGCGGCCGACGACGCCGACTATGCGGCGGCGCGCTCGGCCTACCGCGGGGCCCGGCTTTCGCTGGCTGCCAACGCCGCCAAGGCCTGGTGCAACCTGATTGCCGCCGAGCAACTGCTGGTGCTGGCCCGCAGCACCCTCGAATCCAACGAGCGCGTGCTGCGCGCGGTCGAGCGGCTGTTCAAGGGTGGCGCGGGCCAAGGCGCGCTCGACGTCCAGCTCGGCCGCACCAACGTCTCGTCCGCCCAGCGCGCGGTGAAAGCCACCGAACTCCTGCGCGACGAGGCCGCCCGCGGCTTCGAGGTGCTGGTCGGCCGCTACCCGGCGGCCGAGGCCCGCGCGACCCGCGACCTGCCCGCCTTGAAAAGAAGCGTCCCGGCGGGCCTCCCGGCCGAACTCATCGAGCGCCGGCCCGACCTCGCCGCGGCCCGCGCCGACCTGTTCGCCAGCGCCCGCCGCGCCGATGCCGCCCGCAAGGCCCTGCTGCCCCGCCTCGCGCTGACCGGCAGCTCCGGCACGGCGGTCCCGGATTTTTCCAACCTGCTCGATCCGGCGTGGCTCAGCAGCTCGATCGCCGCCGGCTTCAGCCAGGCCCTTTACGAAGGCGGAGCCTTGTCCGCCGACGCCCGCGCCGCCCTCGCCGCGAACGAAGCCGAACTCCACCGCTACGCCCAGCTTTCGCTCGAAGCCTTCCGCGAGGTCGAATCGGCGCTCGCCGCCGATGCCTCGCTGGCCGAGCAGGAGGGCTTCCTGATTCAGGAGGTCGAGCAAGCGGCGCTGGCCGAGAAGCAGGCCGCGCGGGACTATTCGGATGGCGTCAACGACGACATCCTGCGCGTGCTCGAATCCCAGAGCCGCGCCACCAACGCGCGTTCCGGACTGATCCGCCTGCGCAACGAACGGCTGCAAAACCGCATCGACCTCCACCTCGCGCTCGGCGGGGATTTCAAAACTCCGGCACGCTGACAGCGATCGCCCGCAAGCCGGGACTCCCCGCCTTCGTATTTGGCAAACGCGCTTCCCCGGTACACGTTGCCGCCACTTAACCCGACCTGATGCTTCTCCGCCTGCTCATTCCCGTGATCATCCTCGCCCTCGGCGCTCTCGCCGCCTGGCGTTTGGCCGTTCCGGTGGAGGCTCCCAAGCCCCAGCCCGCGCCGCCCCAGGTCCTGAAAACCGAGGTCCTCGAACTCCAGCGGACCGACTTCGCGGTGCTGCTCGATAGCCAGGGCAGCGTGCGGGCCCACTACACCACCACCATCACGCCGCAGGTGGCCGGTAACATCATCAAGATCCACGACGGCTTCGAGGACGGTGCCTTCTTTGCCAAGAACGACGTGCTGGCGGAGCTCGACCCCGCGGACTTCCAGGTCGCGGTGTCGGCGGCGGAGTCGCGGCTCGCCCGGGCCGAGGCCGTGCTGATCCAGGAGGAAGCCCGCGCCAAGCAGGCGCGGCTGAACTGGGTGGACCTCGGCTACGACGAGGAACCGTCCGAGCTGGTCCTGCGGATTCCCCAGCTCAAGGAAGCCAAGGCGACGGTCGATGCCGCCAAGGCCGACCTCGAGCAGGCGATGCGCAACCTCGAACGGACCAAGATCCGCGCCCCCTTTGACGGCCGCGTGCAGACGCGCACGGTCGGTCTCGGCCAGGCGGTCGGCGGCTCGACCCCGCTGGGCGAGGTCTTCGCCACCGACTTCGCCGAGATCCGGCTCCCGCTGTCGCCGCGCCAGCTCGATTTCATCACCCTGCCCTCGCAAGCCGGCGATCCGGAAGTGCCGGTGACCTTGACCGACGCCTTGGGCAGCTCGAAGTCCGAGCAATGGCAGGCCCGGATCGTCCGCACCGAGGGCGCGATCGACGCCTCCTCGCGCGAACTTTTCGCGATCGCCCGCATCGACGATCCCTTCGGCCTGGTCTCCGGCAAACCGCCGCTGCGAATCGGCCAGCCGGTTCGCGCCTCGATCCGCGGCAATGTGCTCGAACAGGTGTTCGTCCTGCCGCGCCAGGCCTTGCGCGGCGTCAACCGGATCTACCTGGTCGCGCGCGACACACCGGCGATCCAGCGGACCGAGATCGAGCCGATCTGGACCACCGCCGACGTGCTGGTGGTCCGCGACGGACTCGAAGCGGGCCAATGGCTGTCCACCACCCGCCTGCCCTACGCGCCCGACGGCGCTCCGGTCGAGGTGGTGGAACCCGCCGCCGCCGCCGAAGTCCCGGCCGTGCCGGCGGAAGGAAATGCCGCCGCCAGCGGGTCCTGATCGGACCCCGTCACCGCTAGCAAATTCTCGCCACGTCCGCCGGCGGGCGAAGTAGCGCAACTTTGCAAGTTGCGTGCGGGGAGCGCTCCGCCACGCCGCGGAGTTCCGAAACCACCGGGGACGATCCGCCACGCCAGCTCGACTGCGGAGCTTCGGGGTGCGATCTGCCACGTCCGCCCGCGAGCGAAGTAGCGCAACTTTGCAAGTTGCGTGCGGGTGCGGGTCGCCACGCCGGGAAATGTCGCGGCCTCGGGGACGATCCGCCACGCCAGATTCACTGCGGAGTCTCGGGGTGCGATCTGCTGCACCCCGCCACAACCTGCCAAGTTGTGCCACGTCCTCAGAGCCGGAGATCCGCCAGGCGCACGACCAGCTTGTCGAGATCACGCCGCTCCTCCAACAAAACCAGGCGCTCTCCGGCGGCTTCCCTCACTCCCGATAGTCCGATTTCCGACCAATCCACCGCTTCTCCCGTCGCGGGTCCCTGCCCGAACAAGCGGAGGTCGTCGATGACGAGCACCGCCTCATGCTTGAAGCAGCGGGCGATCACGCCGATCTCTTCCATCAGCGGCACGTCCTGATTCCCCCGCGCGGTTACGCCGCAGCTCCAGTGACCGTCGAGGAAGAAAATCGCCCTTCGTGTGATCGTGGGCAGCAGCTCGCGCAGGACGCACGGCGAGTCCCCGAGGTGGAACCGGATCCTCTCCCCCCGGT
>CAMCYK010000018.1 GCA_945883695.1 Akkermansia muciniphila
GCGGGGATTTGCTCAGCGGGCCATCCCCACGCGGGTGGGGAAAACGGCAGCGGGTCAATCGCCATCGCCTGCCACTACGGGCCATCCCCACGCGGGTGGGGAAAACGGATGAGCCTCGCCGCCGCGGGGCCGCTTTGACGGGCCATCCCCACGCGGGTGGGGAAAACTTGGATGACGCGGCCCATTTGACCGAGGATCACGGGCCATCCCCACGCGGGTGGGGAAAACATCCGACTCCTGATTTGGGAGATGTTGCGGGTCGGGCCATCCCCACGCGGGTGGGGAAAACTCTCGCTTGCCAATAGGTTACGACCTGAAACCTTAAGGAATCAAGCCCAAACCGGGGCGTGGCAAAAAGTCCCGGCATTCGCGCCGCCTTGACTTAAAACGGACAGTTGTCCGGATCGACCCAACGCTCCGCGATCAAGCGGACGCCGGAAATCTCCACCTCCTTCCGCCCCGTCTTTCCCTCCGGCCCGATTCGCTCCACCGCGTATCCTTGGCAGTTCGGTGCCGTGGAAATCACCAGCACCCCGAATTCCGGCGACGCATTTCGCAGGATGAAATCCATCACCTTGCGGTGAGTCCGCACATTGAGCGTTCCGACAAAGACGTTTGCCTTCGGCTCGATGAACCAGCGCTTCAAGTGCCCGCGAATTGCCGGCGGGACGTCGTTGCAGATGAGAACGGTCATGGGTAGAGACGCTAGACTTAACGGATCGAGTGACAAAAAGACGCCTAAGCTTCGCTGCGGGGTTGCAGCGGATGGTCATCGGGAGCGTCTTCCGGTGCCTCGCCCTGGCCTTCGAAGAGCTTCTTCAGATCTTCCGGCATGCGGCGCAGCATCCGGGTCTCCTCGACTTTTTCCTTCAAAAGCTTGCGCACCAGAGTTCCGTCATCCTTCGGGTTGAGACACAGCGCTTGGAAGGCCGCGGGCCAACTGGTCTCGTGCTTGTAGAGATCTGCCGCGTCATAAATGAAGGGCAAGGTCCCCGCGGCATGTACGAAACCAAGCTGCGGGATGAAACCCATCGAGCAGCAAACCGCGGCCGTCAGCGCGTAGAGGGAGGCGTTGCTGGCGGACAGGGCGCGGTTGATCCCGTCGGCGATCGCCCAGTTGTCCGACTTGTAATCGCGCCCTTTCCAAGTGACGCCGTACTTCAGACCGAGTTCGGCGTAGGTCTGCTTGACCCGCCGGCCCTCCATTCCGCGGAGTTGCTTGATGGACACACCGTGGACAGCGGCCTCTGGAAACCGGTGGAGGAACATCCGGCGGGCGATTTCGTTCCTCGACCGCGGGTTGGCCCACGCGCTGGCATGGATCCGGGCCATCGAGTTGTCGTGGTTCGGGGTGATGCCGAAGGCGTAAAAGCGCAACCCGTCCTCGCCGAGCCAGAGCAGCGGGCAGTTGCACTGGGCCGCCGCTTTCACCGCAGCATGGGTGATCGAGGTGCCGGGCCCGAGAATCAGCGCCGACACGGTGGCGACGGGAAGACGGGTGACCAGACCGTCGCTGCCGACCCACTTGATCGAGGAGTCGTCCACCTCCAGGCGGCCGTACTCGAGATAGAGTGGAGTCCAGCGGTCCTTGGCGGGAGCGAGGGTGTCGAGCGGAGGACGTTCGAAGAGGGGCATGGGGAATTGAAAAGTGCCGAGTGAGCAGTGAGCAGTGAGCAGTGAGCAGTGAGCAGTGAGCAGTGAGCAGTGAGCAGTGAGCAGTGATCCGTGATCCGTGATCCGTGATCCGTGGAAGAACGGGAATCAGGGATCGAGCGTCGTGATGGATTCGATCTCGGCGGGGGTGAATTCGAGGGTTTTGATGCGCAGGCGGATGTCCTGCGGCTTGGCGGCGCGCGGCGGCGAGACGAGGCGGATGGTTCCCTCGATGGAGCGCTTGTGACCTTCCAGCCGGACCCGCACCGGGCGGTCGAGGATCACGCCCCAGCGACGCTCGAAGGCGCGCCGCGCCTCATCCAGCTCTTCCCGCCAACGGCGGTAGCCGCCGTCGCCGGAGCCGGCATCGAAGTTGAATTCGCCCTGGTCGAAGGACATGGGAGGCGGGAGAGGTCGTTAGGGAAGCTCGCCGGACGCGAGGCGCCGGACATGACGGGAGTGGTAGGCGAGCGGGACCGCACCGTGATGCTTGCCAAAGGCGATCGGCTGGTCGGATTGGTAGAAGCTCCCGCGGCCGGGCGCTTCGGTGAGGCCTTCGAGGGCTGACAGCTCCGCGGAATCGGCACCCAGTAGGCCGGCGAGTTGCACCAGGGCATCGCGGGCACTGGCGGCGACGACGGGGCTCAGCGGTTCCGCCGGGATGCAGGCTTTGCGGCCGAACCAGACGCCCCAGACCGGATCCAGCAGCGCGGCGGCGGTCTTTTTCAAAGTGGCGGAATCGCCCTGGAAGAGGGCGATGAAGCGGGCGTCGGTGAGGTAGGTGCGGCGGGTGATGACGGTGCCGAAAGGGCTGCCGTCACCGGCCTTGCGGGGGATGTGGAGTTTCTGCACGGGATCGGTTTTGTCGTAGCCGCCGCCGATGGTGTGGAAGTCCGCCAGACGCAGCGCCGGATGGGGCTTCGGCCAACGCAGGACGCTGAAGGTGAGCGCGGCGAACGGAGCCAGCCGTTCGGCCTCGTCCGGGGCGTGCTTGTCGATGCCGAGGGCGGCGGCGAGCACCCCGACGAGCGCGCTCTTGGTCGGCCAGCTCTCGGTTTCCCGGCGCTGGAACTTGGACGAGGAGCCCCAGGACTGGAGGGGCGCGTCGATGAGGAAGGCGAGGGTTTCAGACATCGCCGGCGAGGAGTTGGTCGAGGAAGGAGTCGAGACCGGTCTCGGTGAGCCAGACCTTCTCCCCGAGATTGCCCCAGGTCTTCTCGAGGGCGGCGAGGTGGTCTTTCATCGCCGCGAGCGAGGCGGCCTGCAGGCCTTTGCCGTTGGCCTTCACGGGAGCCTCGAAAGCATTGGCGAGCTGTAGCGGCTGGCCCTTGGGTTTGCGGATGCCGAGCACTTCAAAGGGCAGCGTGGCGGCGTTCATCGAGTTCTGGCGGGCACCGGGGACGGCGACGAGGGTGGCGCGGATGAAGTCCTTCAGAATGGCGGCGCGTTGGTCGGCTGCGAGCTTGCCGAGGTTCTTTGGACACGCGAACTGGTCGAGGTTGATCGCGGTGTAGCGGTAGTAGGTGGCGGAGTTGAACTCGAGCGTGCCGATCATGCTGGCACCCGCGTCCTCGGCATCGGCCTTGAGGTCATCGACGGAAGAGAAGAAGTCGATCTCATTGGATGACGAGTGGGTGGAGAGGGCGTGCGAGAACATGGCGGCTCCTTCGACGTTGAGGGTGGCGTCGTTGGCCACCATCCGGCCGAAGAGGGCGATGTCCGCAGCGTCGAGACGATCGACCTTCTTGATGGCTTTCTTGGGATCTTCGCCCGCGGCAACCGCCGTGGCGATCTGCTCGATCTCACGCGGTGACAGATAGACGGCGGTGGTCACTTGATCGGGCTTCTTCGCATCCACCTTGCTGAAGGCCTCGCAAATCAGCTTCGCCTTCTCGGCCGCGCCGGATTCTTCCAGGCCGGCAGCAAGCAAAGCATGGGTGAAGGGTTCCAGCAGGAAGCGGCTACGGATTCCTTGGAAGGCGGTGGATTCGGAGCGCGCCAAGAGCCGCACGGCACGCTTGAGCGACTGGCTGGAAAGCCGGGCGCGGGTAACGCCGCCGAAGACGGCGGACTTCGGCGATCCGACGTCGTCGCGGTTCAGGCAGGAGACGGGGAAGGACTGGAGGATGTGGAGTTCGATGAGGTTCATAGGATTGGATGAGAGATGGTGGATGGCAGATGGGAGATGGCAGATGGTGGATTTCAGGACTTTTTCCGCGAGATGCGCTTGGCGGATTCGGGCAGGGCTTTGAAGTTTTCGGAGGTCGAGATCTTGTTGCCGCTCTTTTCTTCGAGAGCTTTGCGGGCATCACCGGCGATAGTGCCGCCGGCCTTGGCTGCCTGCTGGTTCTCTGGGAGGCCGCGCGCGTCCCGCTTCTTGGCGATCTCGGTGGTCGATGCTTCACCAAGCATGGTGAAGATGAGTTCAAGGTCGGTCATATGGTCGCGGAGGTTCTCCTTAGGATTGGAGAGCAACTTGAACTCCTTGTACTCGGCCGGACTCATCCCGAAGGTGGCCTTGCTGATCTCGGCGGTGAGGATGGCGAATTCTTTCTGTTCCTTGACGCCGCGCTTCTTCCACTCGTCGGTGAGTTCATCGCGGACGGCGATGCCGCGCAGGCGCTTCTCGATCCATTCCTCGGAGTAGCCCTTCTGCTGATAGATCGCGCGCATTCGCTTGGCGGCGAGTTCGGGGTTCTCGATCTCTTCGAGCCGTTCGTAGCCGACCTTGGCGAGCCAGCGCTTGAAGGGCTCAGCCTTGGGGGAAGGGATGGACTGGATGATTCTCAAGAGAGACTCCGTGTTGGCCGCTTTAATGGGTCGCTTTCTACCATCTGCGCCCGCCATTTCTACTGGGGGACAATTTGTCCCCCAGTAGGAATCCAGTTCCGGATCCCGCTTCCGGAGCTTCTTGATGTAGTCCTTCACGTTCACCGATCCGGTGAGCGCCTGGACCACGTCGTCGATGGAGAAATACCACTTTTCCTCGGTGGCATTCCACGCGCGGCGGACTTGTTTTTCTTCGAACAGGGAGATGGCGGACATGGAAGGAGGGATTGCTTTTTCAAGCGGGTGAAAGGCAGAGCATGCCGAAGCCGAAGGCTTTGGCGGAGCCGATGCCACGAGTGAAGGCCTCGCGGAGCAGGGCGGGATCGGTAACATTGAGAACGCCGGTGAACTCGGTGGCCGTATGAAGACCGGGCTTCCCTCCTTTCAGGAACGGTTGGCGCGGCTGCGGGATGGTGCGGATCTCTTGAGGCTCGATGGCGAAGCCGTGTTGGGATGCCTTGCGCTCCAGCCATGCGAGCAGATCCTCGCGCTTGGAAATCGGGATGCGCTTGGCACCGCGCCGCTTGCCGTTCGCATCGCGGGGCGCGGCAAGTTTTTTGGTGGGATTGGCGAGCAGGGAGAAACGATAGGCCGGCCGGGTGAGGAAGCTTTCGCCGACGGGCTTGGTTCGCCACCCGGCATCGGGACACCAATCGGGTTGGCTCGGCGCGGTGACGGAAAGGATGAGCAGGCGGAAGCCCTGCCCGGTATCGTCGAGCCGGGTGAGGAAATCGCGGTCGGCCTCCGGCTGGCCGGGGAAGCAATCCCAGGCCCGCTTGTGCCACGCGTAGCTATCGGAAAAGCCGCCATCCTTCCGCCAACGGGCGGCGATCTCGTAGGGGACGATGGCTTCGGTGAGGTGGAGGTTCATGCGGCGGGGAGGTCGAGGGGGGCTTGCCAGAATTCCTTGGCCCAATCGGTCTTCACCCGCTCGGCATAGCCGGTGGACCAGAAGTTGAGTTCCTTGAGAAGCTTCGCGTAGTCGAGCGGGACGGACTCCCGGCCGAGCCGCTTGACCAAGCGGTGAAGTTGCGGGGCGAGATCCTCAAGATCCGTGCAGGCCAGGATACGCCGGAAGTGGCGGTCGTAGGGGTGCTCGCCGTCCTTCCGATCGCCAAGGCGCAGGGCGGCGCGACCGATTCCCATTCCCTCCGCGTGGGCGGGATGGACCGCGAACAGCGCGGCGACGGTGGACTTCCGCTCATCGCCGATCGCCCCGAGCCTGCCGAGAATGGGCAAAGCGGCCGGGCGGGTGGTCTCGCTCCAGTAGCGGCGGAGCGCGGCGGAGTGGCCGCGATCCTCACAGAGCTTCGCGAGCTGCGTGACAAAAGAGCCGTTGGATTCGTCGTGGGATTTCATGGGGTTGCTTTGGGAGTTTTCGCCTTGGCGGACTTCGGGCGAAGGCGGCGGAGGCCGAGCGCGTAGGCCTCGATCTGGCGGGGCGTGCCGCGGGGACAGGCGTGGTCGTAAGCGGCGAAGACCGCCTTGCGGACGGCAAGCGTCCACGGGTCGGTGGCTTCGCCGAAACTTGCCGCGCCGAGCGGGGTCGGGTCCTTCACGAGTTCCAACAGGAGCTGGCGCTGGAGGTCGAGGGCGTTCCAGAAATGGCGCTGGGCGATGTCCACCGGCGCGGAGGCGTGCATCATCGAATCGGCGTAGGCCTTTACCGCGGAGAAGATCAGGGTGGACTGGGCATCCGCGTACTTCACCCCACTGCTATAAGTGCGCTGACCGCTCTCCGTGAAAAGGCGGTGAGGCACGGTGAAGCGGTCTTCAACGCCATCGAGGATCTTGGCGTCTTTGGCTTTGATCAGTTCGCCGACCCACAGTTCGACCTCTCCGTCCTCGTGCTCGAAAATGTGGCTTTGGAGAATAAACGGCGCGGACTGAGCCTGCGTGCCACGTAGTAGCGCGAGACAATGGAGATCCCGCCAGATCCCCCGGTTGGTGTCGGCGCGCAGGAGCCGGTGCTCCTCCTTGAACGGGACGATGGTAGCGGACGCCTCCCTCGCCTCCGGGTAGGGGGGATACTCCAAGCCTTGATCGATGTGGATCGCGAAGCCTCCCGCAGGATTTGCTGTAACGTCCAGGCGGCACGACAGCGGCACCAAGCGTCCGAGGTAGGTCTCGGTGGCCTCGTTCGCCTTTGCTCCCGTGATTTGATCGGGGCTGCCAAGTTCCCAATACGGCCTGCCGAAGTTCGGCGCGTTCGCGGCATCGAGGCAGTTCGCGAGGAGGGTCTGCTTGAGGGATTTCCCGATCAGGAAGGTGTGGAGCATTTTCAAACTCGGGCCATTGCCCTTCACCTTCTTTGCCATGCTGCCACCAACGAAAAAGTTCTGATAGCAGAGAATCAGGCGCGCCAATGAGGAGGAGTCGATGTCGCGGGGAGCCTCCCCGAAATGATCGAGCAAGGTCGGCGAGTTACCCGCCGCCAGGGTGAAGCTCATCTGGACCAGCGGATAGCTCTTGTCGCCGGCCGCGGCCTTGCACTGGAGGAAGCGCGGACCGTCGCCGAAGAGATTGAAGTGAGGACGGATCTCCGGCTTCGCGAGGTAGGCCGGGACCTTCTCCTCGAGGTCGCCGCCGAAGTCCGGCCAGCCATACATGTCGGCCGGCGCGCCGAGGGCGGCCTGGGTGATGCAGACGAGCAGGCGGACGAGCGAGATCCGCTCGTGAGGGGCGGCGTCGAGGTCGGCGATCTCCCCGGCGTGGCGGAAGACTTCGTCGAGGCTGGCCAAGGAGTGGCGCCCGTCGAGCCAACGGACGGGGATCCAGGGGTGGGAGATGAGATTGAAGTCGGACATGAATCGATGGGGTCAGAACCAGCCGTCCTCTTCCGGCTCGAACGGCGGAAGCTGGGCGGCGTGGTTGCGGGTGTGGCTGAGGCCGGTCTCGGGATGGTAGCTGAGGAGGTAGGGAGAAGATTGCGGCCCGCCGATGAGCCCGCAGGCGGTGCTGCCATCCGGGACGACGGCCAACACGGCATCGCTGCAATGTTTCACCAGCCAGTCCGGCTGCTCTTTCAGGTGGCGGACGAGGTAGCGCGGGATGCGGACGGCATTCCGGTGAAGGGCGAGCGCGAGCGGGTAGTCGAAAGGACCGTAGGCGCTGCGAGGAAAGGGAAGGCGCTCTCCGTTGAGAAAATCCAGGTGAGTGGAGGCGGCATTGGGCGCTTGACGGAGGAGGACGAGCAGGGCGGTGGGCTGATCGTTCCAGCGGGTCTTGGCCCCTTCCCGATCGTCGTAGGGGGCGGAGTTGAAAACGTCCAAGATCCGGGCGGTGTTGATCATCCTCCGAGTCTCTTGATCCAATTGATCACGAAAGAGGGCGGCGCCGGATTCCAGCTCTTGCGGAACTTGCGAGGCGTCCTCGACGAGCGAGCGGATGTCCTGCGGCAGCCTCACCGTGCTTTGCGGAAGCCCGGAGATGATTCGCGCCGCCTGATAGAGGGCGAATGGCGGATAGACCCAGGCGGAAGGTCCGAGGGCGGATTTGATCTCGGATTCGGAAGCCGTCCAATCGACTTGCGGCATCAGCACGACGCATCGGGGTTCTTGGAATCCCGGCAGCCGCGACCGCGGGTGGCGGTGAAGGCGGCCGAGGCGCTGGAGAACCAAATCGACGGGGGCGAGATCGGTGACGAGCAGGTCCGCATCGATATCGACCGATTGCTCGATGACCTGGGTGGCGACGAGGATGCAGCCATCCGGGCGGGAGTTACCTTCCTTGCCGAGCTTTTCCATCCAGCACTGCTCGTTCGCATCGCGTCGGAACTGGGGAAATCGGCTGTGGATCAGACCGAAGGTCACGCGTTGATCCCGGCAGCGGGACTTGAGCTGGCGGTAAGTTTCCTGAGCAAGCGCCACCGTGTTGCGAATGACCACGACGCAGGCTCCGGACTCGGCAGAGGTGGCGATTTCCTGCCAGACCCCCTCGGACCCGGCGGGAACCTGATCGATCGCGATCGCGGTGGAAGCCGTCTCGTCTCCGGGGACGGGGATGCTTTCAGCATGGGGGCTGCCTTTGCCGACCTTGGTGATCAGTGGATAGGCGGAGGAGTCCCCGGATTCCTCCGCCCCAACCGCGGCCACGAGGGCCTTCCGCCGACTTGATGAAAGCGTTGCGGACAAGACGATGACGCTGCAACCCACGTCGATCAGCCATTTCACGGCGCGGTCCACGAGCGCGGAGGTATAGGGGTCGTAGGAGTGGACTTCGTCGATGATGACCATTTTCCCCGAGAGGGCGAAAAGCCGAAGGGCGGAGTGCTTCACCGGCAGGCAGGCCATGATGGCCTGGTCGATGGTGCCGCTGCCAAACGGAGCGAGCAGGGATTTCCTGCCGGACGCGTACCAATCGTAGAGGCTGGTGGCGTCTTCCCCATTCGAGGCGGTCGGCGAAATCGTGACGACCCGGTCCGATTTCATCCAGGCGTTGCCGTGGACGAGGGAAGCGATCACCGGGTCGGAAACGACCCGCTGCAGAAATCCTGAAACACGGCTATGGATGCGGTTGCTGGTCAACTGGGTGGGCAAGGCGAAGTAGAGCCCGCGCTCTCCGCCCTCCGTCCAGCGACGGTAACAAGCGGCGAGGGCGGCCTCCGTCTTGCCGACACCCATCGGCGCTTCCACGATGTAGAGACCGGGGGAATCCATCGCGGCGATGAGGGCGGATTGGAGCGGGCGCGGCGCATCCACCCCGGGGAAGAGCGAGCTGAAATGACGGTCCGGATGGACCTCACGATGCTGCCAAGCGAGATCGGCGATGGCCTTCGCGGCACTTTTCCGAACGCCATCGGGCGTTTCCCGATCCACCAGCGGACCGACTGATGAAAGCGGAAACCAGCGGGTGTCGGAGCCGATCCAGTCCGCAAAGGTAATGAAACCCGTGAGCCAGTGGACGATGGCCCCCTTGGGAATGTCGTAGGCAGGCAATTTGCCAAAGACGGATTCAAGTTCGCTCAGAAGCTCATCGCGAAGCTCCGCAGGCCATTTGAGAGCATCCTCGTCGATCCGCCGAAAGTATCCGCCCTCGGCGGCCGGATATTTGCCGTGGTGTCCGCCCACCGCGAGCACCCAGTCGAAGGGACGCCGGCCGACACGCACCGCTGGCAACGAGGCCAGGTAGGCCTGGCTGACGATGGAGTGATTCGCTTGGTATGCATCGGCACCCCTTGCATTCGGAAAGTCCCAGTGCGGCCGGGCTTTCAATTGAAAGCCGGGTGTCACTTTCCCGATGTCGTGTGCGGCGGCAAGGGTCACCACGCCACCAGGAAGAAAGCCCAAACAAGACGGAGCAAATACTTGCCCCACAGCCTCCGCCACCGCCCCCACGATCAGGCAATGGTCCCGGACCGTCAGCGCGGGACGCCCGGTGACGGGGTCCGTCTTCGCCCAGCAGTCGGAAAGTTGGATGGGAGGAGCGTTCATTTCGGGTCCGGCGCGTGATTTCAACCCGAGGGGTGGGACAACCGCGGGGTGAGTGATGAATGGTTTCCGGTAAGGCGGAAAGTAGGGATTTTTTCAGCAAATATGAGGAGACGTTCCCCCGGCGCTCGCACTAGGCTGCGAAGGCTGGAATTTCCCGTTAGCCCTTGGCCATGCACTCCAACGACATCCGCACCGGCGACAGCGCCGCGGCGATCAAGCAGGCCTTCCTCGACAGCCTCCACTGCGGGATGGGCCGGGCCGATGCGGTGGCCACCCGGCACGACCTCTACTTCGCGCTCGCCTTGACCGTCCGCGACCGGCTGTTCCAGCGCTGGGTCGCCCGCATCGGCGACTACCTCGGCAAGGACACGCGGGTGGTCGCCTACCTGTCCGCGGAATTTTTGCCCGGCCCCCACCTCGCCAGCAACCTGCTCAACCTCGGCATCACCGAAGCCGCGCGGGAGGCCATGCGCGAGCTCGGCCACGACCTCGACGAACTGCTCGCCCAGGAAGAGGAGCCGGGCCTCGGCAATGGCGGCCTCGGCCGCCTGGCATCGTGCTACATGGACTCGCTGGCTGCGCTCGAAGTGCCGGCCATCGGCTACGGCATCCGCTACGAGTTCGGGATCTTCGACCAGGTGATCCAGGACGGCTGGCAGCACGAGGTCACCGACAAGTGGCTGCGGAACGGCAACGCGTGGGAGATCGCCCGCCCGGAAGTCTGCCACGACGTGAAATTCGGCGGGCACACCGAAGCCTTCAGCGACGGCCAGGGCCGCTACCGTTGGCGCTGGATTCCGGGGACGGTGGTCAAGGGCGTGGCCTACGACACGCCGATCCCCGGCTACCAGGTCCCCACCTGCAACATCCTGCGGCTGTGGAAGGCGGAGGCGATCCAGTCGTTCGACTTCGCCGCCTTCAACCACGGCGACTACGACCGGGCGGTCGAGGACAAGATGGCGTCGGAGACGATCACCAAGGTGCTCTACCCGAACGACGAGGCGCACCAGGGCAAGGTCCTGCGGCTCAAGCAGCAGTTCTTTTTCACCAGTTGCTCGCTGCAGGACATGCTGCGGATCCACGCCATCGACGGCGGCACGCCGGACAGCTTCCACCGGCGCTGGGCGGTCCAGCTCAACGACACCCATCCCTCGGTCGCGGTCGCCGAGCTGATGCGGCTGCTGGTCGACGAGCACGACCTCGGCTGGGACCAGGCCTGGGCCGTCACCCGCGCGACCTTCGCCTACACCAACCACACGCTGCTGCCGGAGGCGCTGGAGAAATGGACCGTCGGGCTTTTCGGCGCGCTGCTGCCGCGGCATCTCGAGATCATCCATGAGATCAACCGTCGCTTTCTCGACGAGGTCCGCGCCGCCTTCCCCGGCGACGACGCCCTGCTGTCGCGGCTCTCCCTGATCGACGAAAGCGGGCCGCGCCACGTGCGGATGGCCCATCTCGCCTGCGTCGGAAGTCATACCATCAACGGCGTGGCACAACTCCACTCCGCGCTGTTGAAAGACACGGTGCTGCGCGATTTCGCCGGGCTGTGGCCGGAGAAATTCTGCAACGTCACCAACGGCGTCACCCCGCGGCGCTTCGTCGCCGTCGCCAACCCCGGCCTCGCCGCGCTGATCACCCGCCATGCCGGCGAGGGCTGGCTCGAGGACCTCGGCAAGCTCCGCCAGCTCGAGCCGCTCGCCGTTGACACCGCCTTCCAAGCGGACTGGCGCGCGGTGAAGATCGCCAACAAACAACGCCTCGCCGCGCTGATCGCCGAGCGCACCGGCATCATTGTCGATCCCCATTCGCTGTTCGACGTGCTGGTCAAGCGCATCCACGAATACAAGCGCCAGCACCTCGACGTGCTGCACATCCTGACCCTCTATCTCCGGCTCAAGAAGGACCCGGCCGCCGCGATCCCCGCCCGCACCTTCATCTTCGGCGGCAAGGCGGCGCCCGGCTATGTCATGGCCAAGCGGATCATCAAGCTGATCACCGCCACCGGCGACCTGGTCAACCATGACCCGGAGGTTCGCGACCGCCTCAAGGTGGTCTTCTTCCCCGATTTCAACGTCAAGAACGCCCACTTCATCTATCCGGCCGCCGACCTGTCCGAACAGATCTCCACCGCCGGCAAGGAAGCGAGCGGCACCGGCAACATGAAGTTCTCGCTCAACGGCGCGCTCACCATCGGCACCCTCGACGGCGCGAACGTCGAGATCCGCGAGGAGGTCGGCGCGGAGAATTTCTTCCTGTTCGGCCACAGCGCCGCGGAGGTCGCCGAACTCAAATCCCGCGGCTACCGGCCGCGCGACCCTTACGAAGCGAATTCCGAATTGCGCGAGGTCCTCGACTTCATCGACAGCGGCGCCCTCGCCGGCGGCAACAAGGGCCTGTTCCGCACGCTCGTCGGCAATCTGCTCGACCACGACCCCTTCCTGGTCCTCGCCGACCACGCGTCCTACCTCGAAGCGCAGGCCCGGGTCAGCACGCTGTGGGCGGACCAGACCGGGTGGACCCGCCAGTCGATCCTCAACAGCGCCCGCGTCGGAAAATTCTCCTCCGACCGCTCGATCCGCGAATACTGCCGGCGGATTTGGAACGTCACGCCCTCACCCGCCGGAAGCCCGGCCCCATGAACCTCCCCCTCCACAAAACCAAGATCGTCGCCACCATCGGTCCCGCCTCCGACTCGCCGGAGATGCTGGGACGGCTGATCCGCGCCGGCCTGAATGTCGCGCGGCTGAACTTCTCCCACGGCGACTTCGCCAGTCATGCCGCGCGGATCTCCCGCATCCGCGCCGCGGCCGCGGCGACCGGCCGCCGCGTCGCCATCATGGCGGATCTGCCGGGGCCGAAGATGCGCGTTGGCAAGATCGAGCGCTCCGACGCGCTGCTGCACTACGACGAGATCCTCGCCGCGGCCGACGGCATCATGGTCGCGCGCGGCGATCTCGGGGTGGAGGTGCCGATCGAGGAAATCGCCCACACCCAGAAGCAACTGATCGCGAAGGCGAACCTCGCGGGCAAGCCGGTGATCACCGCCACCCAGATGCTCGAGTCGATGATCGGCAGCCGCCTGCCGACCCGCGCCGAGGCGACCGACGTGGCCAACGCGATCCTCGACGGCACCGATTGCGTGATGCTCTCCGGCGAATCGGCGGTCGGCAAATTCCCGGAGGAGGCGGTGACGATGCTGGCGAAGATCGCGGCTTTCACCGAAGCCCGCCGGCCGCGCGGCACGCTGGCGGCGGAACGGCAGCTGGTCGCCCCGGATTCCGACGCCTGGATCGACGACCGGATCGGCTCGCTGGTGGAGAACGCGCTGGATACCTTGCCGATCGACCTGGTGCTGGTGCCGACCCACAGCGGCACCACGGCGCGCTTCATCTCGCGTTGCAAACCGGCGGTCTGGATCGTCGCGCCGAGCGACGATCCCGCGACCTGCCAGGGCCTGGTTTTTTCCTACGGCGTGCTGCCGGTGGACCTCGTCGACGAGCCGGACGACTGGCGGCCCTTTGCCGCGGAGTGGCTGCGTGAACACGGGGTCACCGCCGGCCGGGTGATGCTCGCGGCCGGTCCTTCCCCGCGCAATCCGGAAGCGAATTACCGGATCGAATTGATCCCGATGGAAGCCCGCGCCAACCAGCCACCGGAGATGAAGCCATGATAACCTGGCCCAAGCATCCCGTCCTCCACGAGATCAACACCTGGGTCTGGCTCGGGGAACTCGGCCGGCAACACGGGCGACCGGTGAACCTCGCCACGGTGCCGCCGGAGGAATGGGACCGGATCGCCGCCGGCGGCTTCGACGCCGTGTGGTTGATGGGTGTCTGGGAGCGCAGCCCGGCCGGGATCGAAATCTCGATGCGCAACCCGGGGCTGCTCGAGGATTTCAAGCGGGCGCTCCCGGACTTTGTCGCGGCGGACAACGTCGGCTCGCCCTACTGCGTGCGCCGCTATGTCGCCGATGATCATCTCGGCGGGCCGCCGGGACTTGCCGCGGCGCGGGCGATGCTCCGCGAGCGCGGGCTGGGCCTGATCCTCGACTTCGTGCCGAACCATGTGGCGCCCGACCATCCGTGGGCCGCCGGTCATCCGGAATACTTCATCCAAGGAGGCCCCGGCGACGCGCGGGA
Organism: Akkermansia muciniphila; assembly: GCA_945883695.1. Classification (GTDB taxonomy): domain Bacteria; phylum Verrucomicrobiota; class Verrucomicrobiia; order Verrucomicrobiales; family Akkermansiaceae; genus Haloferula; species Haloferula muciniphila_A. The sequence goes on from CAMCYK010000018.1 coordinate 14,054, forward strand.
CGATCCGGCATCCTTCGCGGAGATCGGCGGCAACGTGTTCGCCCGCGGTCGCGATCCCTTTTTCCCCGCCTGGCCGGATGTGATTCAGTTGAACGCCTTCCAGCGTGGGCTGCGGCAGGCCGCGCTTGATACCCTCGGCGAGATCGCGGGCCAATGCGACGGCGTCCGCTGCGACATGGCGATGCTGATGCTCAACTCGATCTTCGAGCGCACCTGGGGAGCCCGCGCCGGAACCATGCCAGCCGATGACTACTGGCGGGTCATCATCCCGGCGATCAAGGCGCGCTGGCCGGAGTTCCGCTTCATCGCCGAGGCCTACTGGGACCTCGAGTGGGAACTCCAGCAGCAGGGCTTCGACCACTGCTACGACAAGAAGCTCTACGACCGGATGGAACACGGCGACAGCGAGGGCGTGCACCAGCATCTCCGGGCCGATCCGGCATACCAGCAGGGCATGGTCCGCTTCATCGAGAACCATGACGAACCGCGGGCTGCGGCCATCTTTCCCGACGGCAAGGGCCGCGCCGCCGCCGTGGCCGTCCTCACCCTCCCCGGGGCCAAGCTGCTGCATGAAGGCCAAGCCGAGGGCCTCCACGTGAGACTGCCGGTCTTCCTCGCCCGCCGCCCGGTGGAAGCGGTCGACCCCCGGCTCGCGGACTTTTACCGGCGCCTCCTGTTAGAGACCCGCCGCGACGTCTTCCGCAACGGCGGGTGGCGGCTGTGCGAACGCCACGGCTGGCCCGGCGACTCCAGCTGCCACCAGCTGCTCGCCTGGTGCTGGCGGCAAGACGACGAGCGCTACCTCGTCGTCATTAATTTCCATCAGGACCCGGCCCGGGCCCGCGTCGAAGTGCCGTGGGATGAACTGCGCGGAAAGCAGTGGTCCCTCGACGACGTGCTTTCCGGCGAATCCTACCAACGCGCCGGCGACGAGCTGCGGGATGGCGGCCTCTATTTCGAGCTGGGGCCGTGGCAATCCCATCTCTCCCGAGTGCGGGCCAAGTGAGGTATTGGAAAAACACCCTTATGGAAACCAAGATCGGGAAAACAATGAAAGTGATCATCATCGGCGGAGTCGCCGGCGGGGCCTCCTGCGCGGCGCGGCTGCGGCGCTTGGATGAACACGCGGAAATCCTCATGGTCGAGCGCGGGCCCTACGTGTCCTACGCGAATTGCGGCCTGCCCTACCACGTCGGCGGCGTGATCGAGGAGGAGGCGAGCCTGCTCGTGTCGGATGAGGAAACGTTCCGCACCAAGTTCGCCATCGACGTCAGGACGCGCTGCGAGGCGATCGCGATCGATCCGGCGAACAAGACGGTCGAACTGAGGGACCTCGAAACCGGCGCGATCACCATCGAGCCCTACGACAAGCTCGTGCTCTCGCCGGGTGCCGCGTCGATCCGGCCGCCGCTGCCGGGCATCGACCTGCCGGGGATTTTCCAGGTGCGGACCGTGCCCGACGCGCGCGCGATCCGCGGCTGGATTGAAAAATGCCCCGCCGTCGCCGCCGGCATGGCCCCGCACTCCGGCGACCCGACGCCCGGTCCGGTGCCGCGCGCGGTGGTCATCGGCGGCGGCTTCATCGGTCTGGAAATGGTGGAGAACCTCGTCCACCGCGGCTTCGCGGTGACACTGGTCGAGATGCTCGACCAGGTGCTCGCGCCGCTCGACCGCGAAGACGCGCGGCGGGTCGAGGCGCGGCTCGAGCAACACGGCGTGAAGCTGGCGCTCGGCGACGGCGTGGCGGGCTTCGAGGCGGTCCCCGGGGGTGGCCTCCGGGTGCGGGCGCAATCCGGCACGGAGCATTCCGCCGACCTGGTGATCCTCGCGCTCGGCGTGCGGCCCGAAACCGGGCTCGCGAAGCTGGCCGGCCTCGAGATCGGCCAGCGCGGCGGGATCCGCGTGGATCAACACATGGTCACCAGCAATCCCGACATCCTCGCGGTCGGCGACGCCGTCGAGGTGAAGGACTTCGTCACCGGCGAATGGAGCCTGATCGCGCTCGCCGGACCGGCCAACCGCCAGGGCCGCATCGCCGCCGACGTGATCGCCGGCCGCGACTCGCGCTACCGCGGCACCCAGGGCACCGCGATCATCGGCGTCTTCGGCGCCACCGCCGCGTGGACCGGGACCAGCGAAAAGACGCTGCGGCGGCTGGGCGACAGCGATTACGAAAAGATCCACCTCCATCCGAACTCGCACGCCGGCTACTACCCCGGTGCGAAGCCGATCGCGATGAAGGTCTTGTTCCGCAAATCCGACGGCCGCCTGCTCGGCGCGCAGGCCTTCGGCGAGGACAAGGTCGACAAGCGGATCAGCGCGCTGGCCATCGCGATCCAGCTGGGAGCGACGATCTACGATCTCGAGGAGGCCGAGCTTTGCTACGCGCCCCAGTTCGGCAGCGCGAAGGACCCGGTCAACTTCGCCGGGATGGTCGCCGCCGACGTGCTCCGCGGCGACATGCCGCTGGCCCATTGGGAGGCCGCCGGCGGCGCCTTCCTGCTCGACGTACGCGATTCGGACGAACTCGCCGCCGATCCCGTGCCCGGCGCGCGGAACATTCCGCTGGCCGGGCTGCGCGCGCGGCTCGGCGAGCTGCCGCGCGACCGCGAGATCCTGGTGACCTGCCGCTCCGGCCAGCGCGCCTACCTCGCCACGCGCATCCTGCTGCAACACGGCTTCCAAGCGCGCAATCTCTCCGGCGGTTTCCTTTCGCGCGAGGTCGCGGCCGGGGAATCGGGCAAGGAGGCCGCGCACTCCATCCCGGCCTTGGGTTAAGTGTAGATGATCCATCCGGAACCGGCGCGGGGCGTCCCCGCCTTCCCATACTTATTGATTGTGAAACCAACCGTGTCATGCAAGTATCTCTCATCACCTGCCGCGACGTGAAGAGCGAATCACCCCTCACGTTACCGACATCGTGCCAGGGGCAACCCCGGCGAGCGCAACTCGCCGCCGCAACTGAAACACACACTGACCATGACTGCCACACACAAGCACAAGACCCTCAGCCGCCTCCTCGCCGTATCGCTCGGCGCGGGTTCGGTCGCCTTCGCCGGAACCGAAGCATACGTCGCCCCGGCTTCCGCACCTTCGGCTCCCGCTTCCGGGGGACTCTGGAACTGGTTCGCCGGTGCCAGCATCGGCTACCTCATCGACGCCGAAACCGAAATGTACCACGGCCACATCGGCGTGGACTTCAGCTCGAACGGCACCCTCACCCATTCCCTCTTCCTCGAAGTGGGCTATGCGGAAGGCCTCGATGTCAGCTACACCAACGTCGTCACCGGCAACTTCGGCGGCAACGGAACGGCCCCCCGCGGCAATGGACCGGGCCTCGATACCGGCCTGCTCGCCTTGAACGGCCAACTCGAAGTGATTCCGGTCACCCTCAACTACAAGGTCGAAGGTTGCATCACCGGCAATCTCATGTGGTATGCGGGCCTCGGTTTGGGCTTCGGCTACGTCGATGCCTCCTACACCGGCACGCTCACCGGGCCCACCTTCCCCGCCGTGGGTCGCAGCTTCTCGGAGAATGACACGGTGTTCACCGGCCAGGTCTTCGCCGGCCTGCTCTGGCAGGCGACCGAAAGCTTCGAAGTCTACACCGGCCTCCGCTACATCTACGTCGATGACCCGGAACTCAGCGACGCCCTCACCAGCGCGTCGCTCGACGTCAGCCTGGATGACTATCTGGCTGAACTCGGCTTCCGCTTCAACTTCTGATTTCCAGCACGCATCTCGGTAAAATGCGGCCGGCGCTCCGCGAGGGGTGCCGGCCGTTTGACGTTCTCCGGGACGAATCCAGCCGGAAACCGGCCGACCCTCACTCGCCCTTCTTCGCCGCAGGATCGTTTTCCGCGAGCCACTGCTTGCGGGCTTCGAGATTCTCCTTGGCGGCGTGGATCTTCTCGCGCTCGGCGGCGGCGGCGTGATAGAGCTTCAGCGTCTTGGTGAAGTCTCCGGCGATGTCCCGGCGGGCGTCGCCGAAGAGCCGCTTGAGGTCATCGGCTTCCCCTTTGGAGGCGTCCTCGCCGGGAGGCAACGCAGGCGCGCTGACCTCCGCCAACTGCGCCTTGCGCTGGCCCACCAGGTTGGTCACGTAGCCGAGCTCATGCTCGAAGATCTCCTTCTCGGGTGCCGTCAGTTTCCCGCCGGCCAACTGGGCTTTCAAGGTCGCCTGGCGGCGCTCCAGGTCGGCGATCGATCCCTCCAGCGCCTGCTGCGCCTCGCGGCGCTGCTTCTCCGACTCCACCCGGTCCCGGCGGTTCTGCCGCCAGGCGTCGCTGATGCGGGTTTCTTCTTCGTAGAACCCGTTGTAATAGGTCCCGCCGGTGGATTCATACTTCTGGATGTCCTCGCCGCCGGGCATCGACTTCACCAGCTCCACGATCTGGGCGACCCGCTTCTCGGTCAGCGCGTCGAGCGCGGCCATATTCTTCTTCAGCGCTTCCGCCGGCGCGTCGCCCTCGCTGCGCAAGGTCTCGACGAGGACTCGGCGCTCGCGCTGGTAGACTTCGATCATCCGCTTGAGGCCGGCGATCGCCTCCCCCTTGATCTCGGAGATCCGGCGTTTCGAGGATTCCGAATCCTTCAATCCGGCGAGCATCCCGACCAGTTCGCCAACCTTCTTGTCGGTCGCCTCGCTGCGGGTGCGGATTTCCGCGGCCACCTCGTCGAAGCGCTTCTGGCGCATCTCGAGGTGCTGCTGGAGGGTGACCACCGACTGGCGGCGGGCTTCGAGATCGACCGGATCCTGCGCGGAGGCACAGAGAACGGTCGCACAACAGATGCCATAGAAGGTTTTCATCATGTCCCGGAGTTACCAGCCCGGGCCGGTTCTGGCAATGGACGAATCATCTGGCGCAGGAAACGGCGAGCGCTTCCCAAAAAATGCAAAGCACTCCGCGGTCTCCTCCGCTTTGATCTTGCCATCCCGGAGCGGACGGATCCACCCTGTATCGTTACGCGGCCGATTAGATTCCGCGCGACGATTCCTCCCTCTTCCACCCCATGAGCTCCCAACGCCTCTCCAACCACTTCAGCGCCTGCCGCCTGATCAGCTTGTCGAAGCACCCGCTGGCCGCCGAGTTCCCCGGCCGCGATGCCCACGGTCCGTATGTCATCATGCAGGAGGGATACGCGCCCGGCGATGCGACCCAGCGCCGGGCCGAGTTCATCCTCGGCCGCTCCGGTGCCTGGCTGGCGAACTACTGGTTCATCCGCATGCCGGTCCCCGAGCGCCGGAAGGAATTCCTGTTCTCGACCAAAGCCGAAGTCATGGCACTGATGGAGGACCTCAGCGGACCGGTCCGGGTGATCAGCACGCGGCCCGCCAATGTCGAGGAAGACGCGCCGGCGGATGACGAGTTCGACAAGGCGCTTCGCGACCAAGAACCCTGAGCACCGAAATCATTAACATATTATGAAAATCAACTTTGATCCCGATCGTAAAATCAAGATACCGGTTGGAGACAAAGGGAAAGTCGAGTTCAAGCTCGGCGACGTGATGGTCGTTCCCGACCGCAAGATCTCGCTGAAGAAAGACTTCGATCCCGATTTCACCGGCGGCTTCGACGACAAGGAAGGCGCGCTCGAAAAAGTCGCCGCCAACGTCCAGCGCTTGTCGGAGCTCCAGGAAAAACTCTACGCCCAGGACGTCTATGGGGTGCTGGTCATTTTCCAGGCGATCGATGCCGCCGGCAAGGACGGGGCGATCCGCCACGTGATGTCCGGGATCAACCCGCAGGGCTGCCACGTCACCAGTTTCAAGTCGCCCTCGTCCGAGGAACTCGACCACGATTACCTGTGGCGCGCCGCCAAGGCGCTGCCCGCGCGCGGGATGATCGGGATCTTCAACCGCTCCTACTACGAGGAAGTCCTGGCGGTGAAGTTGCACCCCGAGTTTCTCGCCAAACAGAAGCTCCCCGGCAAACCCGGCGGCAAGGCCTTCTGGGAGCGCCGCTACAAGGAGATCAACCGCTTCGAGAAATACCTGACGGCCAACGGCATCGTGGTCATCAAGTTCTTCCTCAACCTGTCCAAAAAGGAACAGAAGAAGCGCTTCCTCGCGCGGATCGACGAGCCGGACAAGAACTGGAAGTTCTCGGTCGCCGACTACGAGGAGCGCGCCCATTGGGACGGCTACCAGGAGGTGTTCGAGGACATGCTGAACCACACCAGCACCAAACACGCGCCGTGGTTCGTCGTCCCTTCCGACAACAAGTGGTTCGCCCGGCTGGCGATTTCGGAAACGATCTGCCTCGTACTGGAGCGGCTCGATCTCAAATTCCCGGAAACCAGCGACGAGAAGAAAGCGGAACTCCAGCGGATCCGCGAGGAGATGCTCAACGAGTGAGCGGCCCGGAGCCGCGGAGCCCTGCGGAAGGGGGCCATCCAACCCGACCACGGCCGCCCCGTTTTCACCGTGCTAATGGTTGGCAAAACCCGGAACGCTCCCTAAGGTCCGCCACCGCCTAAGGCCATGCTCAACACCCGCTTCCTCAGCGCCGCCGCCGTCGCGCTCCTTGTCGGCTGCACCGTCGGCCCGAACTTCGAAAGCCCGGACACCAGTTTGCCCGGCAGCTTCCGCGGCGACGACAACGCCAGTTCGGAATCGATCGCCGACCTGCCGTGGTGGAAGGTTTACAAGGATCCCAAGCTCCAGTCGCTGATCCGGGAGGGCCTCGCCAACAACCAGGACCTCCGGATCGCCGTCAGCCGCGTCGAACAGGCGCGCCAGATCGCCAACCAGACCCGCTCGCTCGCGCTGCCCTCCGTCGGCTATTCCGGCGATGCCGTCCGCGGCCGCAACGCGGGCGGGACCGCCCTCGGCAAGACCGGCGACAGCGGGTCCGCCCTCGCCAACGCGGTCTGGGAGGTCGACCTCTGGGGCCGCATCCGCCGCCTCAACGAGGCGGAACTCGCCCGCTACCTCGCCACCGACGAGGCCCGCCGCGGGGTGATCGTCTCGCTGGTCGGCGACATCGCGCAGGCCTACTTCGAATTGCTCTCGCTCGACCTCGAGCGGGAGATTTCCGTCCGCAGCCGCGATTCCTTCCAGAAGAGCTTCGATTTGTTCCAGAGCCGCCTCGAGGGCGGGATCGCTTCCAAGCTGGAGACGTCCCGCGCCCAGGCCGCCGCCTCCCAAGCCGCTGCCGCGATTCCGGAGGTCGAGCGCCAGATCTCAGTGAAAGAGACCCAGATTTCCGTGCTCACCGGCCGCACCCCGGGTGCCATTCAGCCGCGCGGCACGCTCAGCGACGGTTCCGCCCTGGACCGCGCGATTCCTCCCGGTCTGCCGACCGCCATGATCCGCCGCCGCCCGGACCTCCGGCAATCCGAGCAACTGCTGCGCGCCGCCAACGCGGAGATCGGCGTCGCGATCGCCGAGTACTATCCGAAGATCGGCCTCACCACCGTGGCGGGCCGCGTCACTCCCGACCTGTCCGACTTTACCAGCGGTGCCGGCAATGCCTGGTCGGTCGGAGCCAATGTGACCGGCCCGATTTTCCAAGGGGGTCGGCTGCGCGCCCAGGAGGCGCAAGCCCGCGCCGCATGGGATGAAGCCCGCATCCGCCACGAGAAGGCGGTGCTGGTCGCGCTCGGCGAGGTTTCCAATTCCCTCGTCTCCCGCCAGAAATTCGCCGAGGTCCGGGTCGCGCAGGAACAGGCCGTCAAATCGCTCAACGAGGCCGTCGAGGTGTCCAGCGAACGCTACACCGCCGGCCGCGCCAGCTACTTCGAAATCCTCGATTCGCAGCTCGAGCTTTTCCCCACCGAGCTCAATCTCGCCCGCGTCCGCCTCAACCAGTACCTGGCGGTCGTCAGCCTCTACCGCGCCCTCGGCGGCGGCTGGTCGCCCGATGCCATCTCCTCGGCCAAGTCGGGGCTTTAGGGATCAAGGTAGGGTCGGACGCCCTCGGCCGAAGGTAGGGTCGGACGCCCTCGGCCGACCGGAGCGGTCCCCGTCTGCCCGCTTCACCTGCAAGGAATCAACCAACCCGCCCGTCGCTTCGCGGACGAGCGAGGGCGCGTCGTCCCTACCTTCGGGGCGCCGCAGGCGGGCCGGTCAATCGCGGGCCTGCTTGCTCCCGCCGGGTTTCCCATCGCGCCGGTCGGCCGGCTTTTTCGGTCCGCGCGGAGCGGGCTTGGCAATCTTCTTCGCCTCCATCTCGCGGGTCCGTTTCCGCCAGTCGCGTTTGGCCGACCCGGCATCTTGCGAAGCGGCGGGAGTGACGGCATGGTAGTCGAAGCCGCGCAGGCGCTTCCGCTCGAGCCGCTCGCCGATGAACAACTCGAGGATGCCGAGCAGGTTGAGATCGCCGCGGGGGACGAAGCTGATCGCCTCGCCCCGCGCCTCCGCCCGGCCGGTGCGGCCGATCCGGTGGACGTAGTCTTCCGGATTCACCGGAAAGTCGTGGTTCACGACGTGGCTGACGCCGTCGATGTCGATCCCGCGGGCGACGATGTCGGTGGCGACCAACACCTGCACCTTGCCGTCCTTGAAGTCCTGCAAGGCCTTGAGCCGTTGCTCCTGGGAGCGGCTCGAGTGTAGCTTGGCAACCTTCACCCCGGCATTCGCGAGGAACACGGTGAGCCGGTCCGCGCCGTCCTTCAGCCGGACGAAAACGAGGACCCGCTTGAACTTCGGCTGCTTGAGGAGTTCGAGCAGCAGCGCGCCTTTCAAGTGGGGCGAGACCTCGTAGACATACTGGTCGACGGTGTCCGCCGGATCCGAGCGTTTGCCGATCTGGACCATCTTCGGCTGTTGCAGGAAGCGCCGCGCCAGCGACTCGACTTCCCGCGGGAAGGTCGCCGAGAACATCAGGGTCTGGCGCTGCCGCGGTAGATCGGCGACGAGGGTTTCGATGTCCGGCAGGAAGCCCATGTGGAGCATCCGGTCGGCCTCGTCGAGCACCAGCGTTTCGAGCCCGCTGAAGTCGACCTGCTGGCGACCGACCAGGTCGATCAGGCGGCCGGGCGTGGCGACGACGAGGTGCACGCCCTTGCGCAGGATCTTGATCTGGGCATCTTCCTCGACCCCGCCGTAAATGGCCGCCACCCGGAGCGGCAGGTCTTTGCCGTAGGTCCGGATGTTTTCCATGATCTGTACGGCGAGCTCGCGGGTGGGGGCGAGGATCAGCGCCTTGGGGCCGGGCGGCCCGTTTTTCCGGTACCCGCGGGCCAGCCGGCTGAGCATCGGCAGCACGAAGGCCGCGGTCTTGCCGGTGCCGGTCTGGGCGATCGCGATCAGGTCGTGGCCCTGCATCACCTTGGGAATCGCCGCCGCCTGCACCGGCGTCGGACGGGTGTATCCGGCGTTCTGAATGGCGAGGAGGAGCTCGTCCCCGAGTCCGAAGTGGCGAAACGGCATGCGCGGAGGGTATGCCGACGCGGCCGGGGCTGGCAGCAACAAACCACGTGGCTTGGATGCGGCCTGCCCCGGTTCGGCCGATCAGGGGCTGGTGATCGCGGCGCGGATGAAGTCGCTGGGGTCGTTGGCGACGGCACCGTCGGTGCGGAAGGTCTTGTAAACCCAGCCGGCCTCGGGCGCGGACGGCGTCAAGGTGGCCTGGATGGCGGTCGCGTCGGCACCGGTGACTTCGCTGACCAGCGGGGTGCCCCAGTTGACGAGGTTGTCGGACGCCTCGATCAGGTAGGTCAGCAGGTCGGCCGCGACCACCGCCCGGCGGCTGTTGCCGGCCGGCACGAAGGTGGCACCGGAGCGGACGGCGACGGTCAGCGTCAGCACTCCGGGCGTGCCGCCGACGGTTGCCATCCTGGCGAACACCTTGGCCTGCGAACCGCCGTCGGCCGGGCTCGAATTGAGGGCGAACTCGACGAGGTTCGTCGTGCCGTCGCGGTCCGGATCGTCATTCGGGCCGGTCAGGGCACCGACGTTGAAGCCGGCGATCCAGGTGCCGTAGGAACTCGGGCTGATCACCAGTTCCAGGTCGTTGCCGCTGAGTTGCAGGGTGCCGGCAAAGGTGCCGATCAAGCCACTGAGCTTGGACGGGTCGAGCGTGCCGTTGATGCCGCCGCTGGTGATCAGCTTGTAGGTGCCGGGCTCCAGCCCTCCGAGGTTGGTGATGACCAGGTCATCGAGGCCGAGCGCGCCGCTGCCGATCGTCAGGGTGCCGGCGACGGCGATCCGGTCGCTGGTGCCGGCCAGCGCGTCGAGTTCGAAGGCGAGGGTGCCCGCGCCGGCCGCTGCCGCGGAAATGTCCAGCGCGCCGCCGATCGACAGCGTGCCGGCCGCGGCGCCGGGCGCCAGGTTGGCGGCGGCCGCGACGGTCACGCTGCCGCCGATCAGGCCGTTGCCGCCGAGGGTGCCGCCGTTGACGGCCACCGCGCTGGCGGCGGCGAGCGAGCCGGGGCTGTTGACCTGCAGAGTTCCCGCCGAGACGGTGGTGGCGCCGGTGTAGGTGTTCGCGCCGGCGAGGGCCAGCGTGTTGGTGCCGGACTTGGTCAAGCCGCCGCCGGTCGACACCGGATCGGTCAGCAGCGCCTGGGTGATGGTGATGCTGCCGGTGCTGGTGTTAAAGGTGGCGCCGCCCGCCTTGATCAAGGCGTTGGTCAGGCCGCCCAGGTAAATCGGGCTCGCCGCGCGGGGCTTCAGGGTGCCGCCGTCGAAGGTCAGGGTCGCCGTCGCGCCGACGCCGCGGATGGTCGGGAACGCGGGCAAAGTGACATCGGCCGTGCCGCTGATCTGAATGGTGGATCTGCTGTTATTGCCCGCCGACAGCACGTTGAAGGTGGTGGCCGCGAAGGTGCCGCCGGAGAGGTTCAGGGTGGCGTTGGCGTTGTTGTTGCCGGTGCCGCCGCCGCCCATCCGGAGGATGCCCACGGTGGCGGTGCCGCCGGTCTGGTTGAAGGTGCCGGTGACCTCCGACGCCGCGCTGTTGTCGGAGCGGGTGATCTGCAGGGTCGAGGTGGCCGGCATGTTCAGGATCCCGCCCGCGCTGAGGTTGAAGGTCGCGGTTGAACCCGTGTTGACCCCCACCGTCACCCCGAGCCCGCCGGCGATCGTGTTGAGCGTGCCGCCGCTCAGGTTGTAGGTGCCGGTGGAGCCCAGATTACCGATCAGCAACTGGTTGCCGATGGTCGTCAGGCTGCCGCCGGTCTGGTTCATGATGCCGGTGGCACCGGGGACGGTGGCGCCCACCAGGAAATTCGAGCCGGCGGTTCCAACCGTGAAGCTACCCGCCGACACGCTCAGCGTCGCCGTCTGCGCGGCGGTGTTGCCGACCGTGAAGCCGCCGGTGGCCTGGGCGACGCGCACGCCGCTCAGGTTCAGGACGCCGTTGCTGACGATGGTCGCGCCGCTGTAGGTGCCGATGGCCGTGAGATTGAGCGTGCCGGTGCCGAGTTTGGTCACGCCGACCGCGCCGCCGCCGGTGCCGGTGGAGTTGGCGATGGCGTTCGGGACGGTGAACTGGCCGCCGGCCGCGTTGGTGGTGTCAAAGCCGATCGACGAGCCGGGGGCGAATCCGCCGGCGCTGCCGCCATTCGCTCCCCCGAGGTTGGCGAGCAGGGTGGTGACATTGGCGTTGGTAAACTCGTTGGTCCCGCCGACGTTGAATGCCAGCGTGGCGGCATTGCCGGCCTTGAGGTTGGCGGCCGTCCAGCTGGCGGTGGCGCCGTTGTAAAGAGCCGCCGTGGTCGCGAATTGCAGCGTGCCGCCGGTGACCGAGCTGGTGCCGCTGTAGGTGTTCGCGCCGGCGAGGGTCAGCGTGCCGGTGCCCGTCTTGACCAGGGCGAGGCTGCCGGCGGTGTTCTTGATGGTCCCGCTGAAGGTGCTGGTGGCGTTGTTGCTGCCGACGGTGAACACCGGCGTGCCGCCCGCGACCGTGTCCACGGTCCCCGAGCCGCTCAGGCCGTTGACGGTCTCGGCAAAGGTGTTGAGGTCGAAGATGCCGGGCGCGTTGACCGTCAGGTTGCCCTTGCCGGCGCCGTGGGGAATGACCTCGGAGACGAGCAGTTTGAGCGTTCCGCCATTGACCGTGGTGTTGCCGCTGTAGTCGTTCAGGGAGGTGCCGATGCTGAGGGTCCGCGTGTTGGCGGCGTCGAGCGTCAGCGAGGCGCCGCCACTGATCGCGCCCTCCGCGCCGGTGAGGGTGTAGTCACGGGCGGTGCTGTTCATGGTCACGCTCACCGGAGAAACCTTGCCGGTCAGGGTCACGGTCGGATTGCCGGTGGCGCCGCTGGCGTCACCGAGCAGCACCGCGTCGAGGGCATCGATGAAGAAAGTCGCCGAGGCCGCGGTATCCACCCAGTTCGTCGGAACCGCGTCGGTATTCCAATTGCCGTCCCCGGTATTCCAGGAGATCGCACCCGAGCCGGTGGTAACATTCAGGAAGAGGGTGTTGCCGATGACGTTGAGATTTCCCGCGACGCGGTGGCTGACGATCGAGGTGAAGGCGCTGCCGTTGACCGGACCGCTGCCGGTCCAGGTCAGCATGGGATAGCTCTGACCGGCCAGCAGGGTGCCGACCGGACTGGTCACCCGCAGGGTCATCCCGCTGCCCAGCGCGAGATTGGCGACTTTCAGCGGGGCCACGGTGGTGCCCGGCGCGATGGCGCCGAAGTCGACCAGCACGGTGCTGTTGTTGGCGTAGGTCAGATTGCCCGTGTTGGCCCATTGGCCGTTGCTGGCGGCGACCAGCACACCGGCGGTGGCACCGTCGGCCACCGCGATGCTGGTGGCGGACGAAACGGTCGTCGGGAACTTGAGCGTGCCGGCGTTGACCGTGGTGGTGCCGGTGTAGGTGTTCGCGCCGGCCAGGGTCAGCTCGCCGCTGCCGGTCTTGGTCAATCCGCCGCCGGTGGAGACGCCATCGCCCAGCAGGTTCTGCGAGACGGTGATGTTGCCGTTGGTGGTGTCGAGGGTGGCGCCACCGGCCTTGATGAAGGCATTGGTGAGGCCGCCCAGATAGGCCGCGCTGGCGGCGGCCGGTTTCAGCGTGCCGCCGTCAAAGGTCAAGGTCGCCGTCGAACCGCTCCCGCGGACGGTCGGGAAGGCCGGCAAGGTGACATTGGCGGTGCCGCTGATCTGGATGGTGGAGCTGCTGTCGTTGGCCGCCGACAGCACGTTGAAGGTGGTGGCCGCGAAGGTGCCGCCGGAGAGGTTGAGGGTGGCGTTGGCGTTGTTGTTGCCGGTGCCGCCGCCACCCATCCGCAGGATGCCCACGGTGGCGGTGCCGCCGGTCTGGTTGAAGGTGCCGGTGACCCCCGTCGCCGCGCTGTTGTCGGAGCGGGTGATCTGCAGGGTGGAGGTGGGCGGCATGTTCAGGATCCCGTCGCCGCTGAGGTTGAAGGTCGCGGTGGAACCCGCGTTGACCCCCACCGTCACCCCGAGCCCGCCGGCGATCGTGTTGAGTGTGCCGGTGCCGCTCAGGTTGTAGGTGCCGGCGGCGCCCAGATTGCCGATCAGCAACTGGTTGCCGATGGTCGTCAGGTTGCCGCCGGTCTGGTTCATGATGCCGGTGGCACCGGGGACGGCGGCCCCCACCAGGAAGTTCGACCCGGTGGTTCCGACCGTGAAGGTACCTGCCGACACGCTCAGCGTCGCCGTCTGCGCGGCGGTGTTGCCGACCGTGAAGCCGCCGGTGGCCTGGGTGACGCGGTCGCCGGTCAGGTTCAAGGTGCCATTGCTGACGATCGTCGCGCCGCTGTAGGTGTTCTCGCCTGCAAGCGTCAGCGCGCCGCTACCGGACTGGGCGATGCCGCCGGCGCCGTCGATCGGCCCGGCGACGGTGAGATCGTCGCTCCGCCTGAATTCCAGGCTGCCGGCGGTAACCGCGAGCGGGCCGGTGCCGAGGGAGCCGCTGGTGCCGCCGTCGCCGACTTGCAGAACACCGCCACCGACGGTGGTTCCCCCGGTGTGGGTGTTCGCGCCGGTGAGGATCAGCCGGCCGCTGCCGGACTTGGCCAAGGCGAGTTCGCCGGCGGTGTTCTTGATGACGCCGCCGAAGGTGCCGGAGGCGTTGTTGCCGCCGACCGCGAAGACCGGTGACCCGCTGACGAGGCTGTCCACGGTGCCCGAGCCGGACAAGCCGTTGACGGACTCCGAGAAGCCGTTGAGGTCGAGCGTGCCGTTGAGGACGAGGTGGCCGGTGCCGGCCCCGTCGACCGAATCGGGGATGACCTCGTCCGCGCCCAGCTTCAGCGTGCCGCCGCTGACGGTGGTGTTGCCGGTGTAGGTGTTGGCGGTGCCCAGGGTGAGGGTCCGGGTGTTCGCCGGGGCGAGCGTCAGCGGGCCGCTGCCGGCGATGCCGCCGCCCCCGCTGACGGTGTAATCGCGGTTCGTGCTGCTCATCGTCACGCCGGCCGGAGCCAGCACGGATCCGAGGGTCACCACGGGATTGCCGGTGGCCCCGCTGGCGTCGCCGAACAGCACGCCGTCCTTGGTATCGACGAAGCTCACGGGTGCCGACAGGACATCCACCCAGTTGGGGGCGGCGGTGTCCCAGCTGCCATTGCCGGTGTTCCAGGAGATGGGACCCGCCGCGTTGGCGGTGACGTTCAAGAACAGGGTGTTGCCGACGACACTCAGGTTGCCCGCGACGCGGTGGGCCAGCAGCAGGGTGGTGAAGGCGGCGGCATCAGGCGGGCCGTTGGTGGTCCAGGTCACCAGCGGATAGCTTTGACCGACCGCGAATCCGGCAAAAGAATCGGCAGCGACGCTCAGGGTCAGGTCCGCGCCGACGGTAAGGTTGGCGACCTTGAGCGGCGCGACGGTGGTGCCGGGCGTGCTGGTGCCGAAATCGATGACCAGCGTGCTGTTGGCGTCGTGGATCAGATCGCCGCTGTTCACCCACTGGCCGTTGTTGGCCGCGACGAGCACGCCGGCGGTGGCGGCGGTGGCGACCGTGATATTGGTGGTGGCGGAACCCGCGGTGGAGAAGCGCAGGGTGCCGGCGCTGACCGCGGTCGCGCCGGTATAGGTGTTGGCACCATTGAGTGACTGCGTGCCAGCCCCGGTCTTGGTGAGGGTCATGCCGGCGGCGCCGTCCGTGAGATTGCCGGAGTATGCGAGGGTGCCGCTGGCGGGATTCAGCGTCAGGGCGGTCACCGTGTTGTAGGCCCCGGCGGTGGTGGTGAACAAGGAAGCGAGGGCCTTGTCGCCGGACAGGCCGCCGAGGGCGAGGGTCGTGACGGCGGTCTTGAGGCCGTTGGCGGAATCGCCCGCGATGCTGGTGGCGGTGTCCAGCACGCTGTTCTGGAGCGCCTGGGCGTTGCCCAGCGTGAGAGTGCCGGCGAGGATCGTGGTGGGGCCGGAATAGAGGTTGGCGTTGTTGATCCGCAGCGTGCCGGGGCCGGTCTTGGACAGGCCGCCGGTGCCGTCGATGCGGGGATTGATGATCATGGTGCGGCCGCTCTGGACGACGTTGATCACCGGGACCGGGCCGTTGTTGTTGAGGATCAGCCGGAAGTTGGTCGGGTGGACCTCCAGCAGCAGGTTGTTCGCGTTCGCGGGGTCGTTGAAGGTGATATTGCCGATGGTGCGGTCGGTATTGACGATGCAGGTGTAGCCGTTGTTGAACGAATTGCCGAAGGTGGCGGTGTTGCCGGCGCCGGTGGCGACCGAGCTGTTGACCCAGTTCGCGAGGCCGCCCCAGATGGCGTTGCCGGGGGTCTGGGCACCGTTGCCGACCCATGCGTTGCTCTGGGCGCTGGCGGAAGGAGCGAGCAGCGGGAAAACCGCCAGGGCGGTGGCGGCGAGGAGCAGGGATTGCCGGGTCGGAAGTTCTGGTTTCATGCTTCGTTGGATTTTGTCGGGAGCCGTGGACATTCCCTTTTCACCAGGGATTGCATGGGATTTCACCCTATCTTTGGAACAAGAACTTTCCCGGCCATCGGGTTCCAGAAATTTGTTTCTCGCAACCTGCCCAAAAGCGGGTAGGTCTCGCGAATGTCCCGCTTGACGGTCCTCTCGCCTTCGCAGCAGGTCGGGGCTTATCTGCGCCAGGAAATCCAGCGCGGACTGCGGGGCGGGTTGATGCCCGGTGCCCCGCTGCTGGCGGCGGATCTGGGGGTCGACCGCAAGACTGTCGAGGCGGCGCTGCGCCTGCTCGAAAACGAGGGACTGCTGGCGGCGCGCGGCGCGGGCCGGCGGCGGCAAATCGTCCCGTCGGCCGTGGCGGGAACCCCGTCGCTGCGGGTCGCCCTCCTGATGAGCGAGACGGCGGACCGGCGGGTCGATTACATGATCGAACTCCAGCATGAACTGGAGGAAGCGGGGCACGCGGTGCTGGTCGCGGAACAGTGCATGGTGGAGCTGGGAATGGACGTGCGGCGGGTCGCCCGTCTGGCCAAGCGCACCGGGGCGGATGCCTGGGTGGTGTGCGCCGGCTCGCGCGAGGTGTTGGGATGGTTCGCGGAGCAGGCGACGCCGGCCTTCGCGCTGTTCGGCCGGATGCGCCGGCTGCGGATCGCCGGGGCCGGGCCGGACAAGTTGTCGGCCATCGCGGCGGCCACGCGGGCGCTGGTCGCGCTCGACCACCGCCGCATCGTGATGCTGGTCCGTCCACGGCGCCGGCTGCCCATGCCCGGGGCGGTCGAGCAGGCCTTCCTCGACGAGCTGGCGGCCCACGGGCTGCCGGTGAGCGATTACCATCTGCCGGCTTGGGAGGAGACGGTCGAAGGGTTCAACGCGTGCCTCGACGCGCTGTTCCGGTTGACGCCGCCGACCGCCTTGATCATCGACGAAGTGCCGCTGTTCGCCGCGGCGCAGCAGTTTCTCGCCAGCCGGCGGCTGCGGGTGCCGGAGGACGTGTCGCTGGTGAGCACGGATGCCGACCCCACCTTCAACTGGTGCCAGTCGCCGGTCGCCCACATCCGCTGGGACAGCCGGCCGGTGGTCCGGCGGGTGGTCCGTTGGGCGACCCACATGAGCAACGGCAAACGGGATCTCCGGCAGGCCCTCACCAAGGCGGAATTCGTGCCCGGCGGAACCATCGGGCCGGCGGCGAGGTGAGCCGGGCCCCCATAGGGTCAGTCCTCATGGATTAACAAACAACTAAGCTTCTTGACCTCTGCGGCACCCTCCCGGTCGCTTCTGCAAAGCGCCACCAGGCGGCTCACGCTTCCCGGATGGCCCATCGCCAGTTTATCCGCGATCCATTCGTTGGAGACCGTGGTCTGCGCCCGCAGCAACGCCGCCAGCCTCATTTTCCGCGGATCACTCTTCTTCAACCCCTCCAGTCCCTTCCGATCCCCCGGCAAGCCCAGTTCGCGGGTGCCCTCGGCCAGCAGTCGTGCGGCTTCCTTCTCACCACGATCCCGCACCGGTCCCGCTCCCCGGGCTGCTCCTCCGCTCCTTGTCCGTGCCGCTGGCTTCTCCAATAGCTTGAGCAAGCGATCCTTGAAACTCTCCTTTCCGAGATACCAGCCGCGCTTCAAGGACTTGGTCGCCTCGGCGTCGATCGCGCCTCCGTCGTTGGCCGCGCGGGCTTCCAGCCTTGGCTGAAGGCACCAAGCAAACACTTCATCCCCGTCACCCCATTCGCCTGCGGGGGTTTCCAGCAGCAGATGGAAGTGGTTCGACCTCAGCAGCCAGGCATGGATCCGCCAGCCGTGGCTCCCGCACACCTCCCCGAGGCGGGAAAGGAAGGCCTTCCGGTCGTCAGCGGTCTCGAACACCGCGTCACCCCCGTCTCCGCGCGCCATCACGTGGTGAACCGCGCCGGGATATTGGAATCGCAAAGGCCGGGCCATGGAGTTTGCCTAGCTGCCACGGGCGGAGAAGGCAAGCTTCATGTGAATCCGTGAGGACTGACCCCATTGAGACCCCATTGAGATGGAGTTTGCCTAGCTGCCACGGGCGGAGAAGGCAAGCTTCATGTGAATCCGTGAGGACTGACCCCATTGAAGGGCACCACCCGCAAGGTCACTCCGGAACGATTGCTCGAAGTCATCGAACAGGTCCTGCCCGGCTTCCACGGCAAGAAGCGGAACATCGCCGAAGTCTACCGCGCCTGCATCCAGCAAGGCCTGCTCCAGCGCACCCAGATCGCCCCCAATACCTTCCGCCGGACCGTCGACCGCTACCAACTCCTCAAGCCCGCCGACCCGTCCACGCCCAAGGCCCGCCTCGCCTTCGCCAAGGCCCATGCCAACGACCTCTGGCAAGGCGACACCCTTCACGGCCCTCATCTCCACAACGGAAGCAACAAGCCGCTCAAGACCTTTCTCATCTGCTTCATCGACGACGCCTCGCGCGTCATCCCCCACGGCGCGTTCTACCACGCCGACGACACCCCCAACCTCATCGACTGCTTCCAAACCGCCCTCGACAAGCGCGGCATCCCCAAGGCCGTCTATGTCGACAACGGTTCCAACTACTCCTCGCGCGAGTTCGGCCTCATCTGCGCCCGCCTCGGCACCGTCCTCATCCACACCCCCGTCCGCGACGGAGCCGCCAAGGGCAAGATCGAGCGCTTCTTCCGCACCGTCCGCGACCAGTTCCTGGTTCGCGACCTCAGCCAGCTCGAAAACCTCCGGCAACTCAACTCCGAGTTCACCCGCTGGGTCGAGGACACCTATCATCTCCGCGAACACTCCACCCTCGGCATGAAGCCCCTCGACCGCTTCGGCCTCGACCTCTCCCGCGTCCGCCGCCTCGCCGTCAACCCCTTCAACGACGAGCTCTTCCTCCTTGAAAGCACCCGCAAGGTCCGTGCCGACAACACCTTCAGCTACAACGGAACCCGCTACGAAGCCCCGCGCGACCTCCGCGATACCACCATCACCATCCGCCACCACCGCCCCGACATCCACTTCCCGCCCGTCGTCTACCACGACGGCGAGCGCCTCGGCGAAGCCGTCAAACTCGACCCCGTCGCCAACGACCGCCGCCCCGGCATTGAGTTCTAACATCGACCCGTGACATCGAACCCCACCTACCCCGAGATATGATCAAGAGCTTCTTCGGACTCAGCAAGAGTCCCTTCGCCATCGACGAGAACGCGCCCCTCCTCGACCACCAGCAGCGCCACTTCGACATCCTCAAAGTCCACAGCCAGCAAGGCGGCCTCTGCCTCGTCCTCGGCGAACCCGGCACCGGCAAGAGCGTGCTCAAGAACGCCATCATCCGCCACGATCCCAAACAATGGATCACCCCCGTCATCAACCGCTCCCTCCACACCTGGCCCAGCCTCCTGCGGCTCCTTTGCCAGGCCCTCCAGATCGACATCTCCGGCAACGACGCCAAATGCGAAACCCGGCTCATCGCCGAAGCCCGCGCCCAGAACGGCCGGGGCAGGACCATCATCCCCATCATCGACGACGCCCACCTCCTGCCCGTCGAAGCCCTCCACAAACTCCGCCTCATGCTCGAGGACTTCCCCAAGAACCACAACCTCATCCTCATCGGCCAGCCCGCCCTCAACACCACCCTCCAGCTCCGGCCCCAGCTCGACCTCAAGAGCCGCGTCACCTACTCCGCCAAGCTCGACCTCCTCTCCCACGCCACCCTCACCGGCCACATCCAACAGCAACTCGACCTCGCCGGCCTGCCCCATGCCACCTTCGGCGAAGATGCCATCAACCTCATCCTCCGCCTTGCCGAGGGAAGCCTCAGGGCCGTCAAGAACCTCTGCATCGGAGCGCTGATCGAAGCCGTCCGCGACCAAACCCGGACCGTCGGCCTCAAGCAGGTCAACGCCGTCCTCATGCAACCCCACTGGCGGCACAACCCGCAGGAAGAGCCCGCCCAGCCCCTCATCCAGAGCAACCAGAAATCCCCATCCAAATAACCTTCCTGAACCGGCGGATCGATCCCGCCACGGCACGATTTTGACGAAACGGAAGCGGGCTCTGCGGGGACGCAACCCGCCGAGGGATCGTCAGAACAGAGACGACGAAAGCCGACCGAAAGACAAGGGGCATGCTCCGCCAAAGCGCGGAGTCATGCCCCTTGTCACGTCCGCCGCACGGCATTTGGAGTCCTCTGTCGTGCCTCCGAAAATCCCGGGGTCCGGGGCAGAGCCCCGAGCACAGGACCCGCCCCTGTGGCTGCGCTCAAACCGTACGACAAAACAGGCCACGATCTCCGATCCAAGCGTGGAAATCCTCTCGGAAACCTACGACGCCAATCTGAGAAACCGCTCCGATGTCAAATCGGCCCGTAACACATAGACGCGTCGGTTCAGGCCGAGGCTGTTCGGGACGGGGGTTGGGTCGTTGAGGCGGGCGTAGGTGTCGACCTGGATGCTGGCCGCGAAGCCGTCGGTGAAGGAGATGATCCGCTCCGGCTTGGCCTGATTGATCCAGATCCTGGGCACCGGGCTTTTCATGTCGCCGATCAGGTCGGAGACGCCGTCGCCGTTCAGGTCCACCAGCATGGCGTGGCGGATGCCGTTGGTGGAGGCGGTGGTGTTGGGGTAGATCGGGCTGGGCAGCTTCCATGCCTTGTAGCCGAGAGGCTGGGAGGTCTGATCCTCCGCCGACCAACTGCTTCCGGTGTTGAGGAACACGGTTTCCCTTGAGGGCTTGCTCACGACGAAGTCGACGAGGCCGTCGGCGTTGAGATCCACGAACGAGGTACCCTGTTCCTTGACCTCGCCCCGCTTGTCTATCGTGTTGAAATTCTCCTGCGGCAGCCAAGGAATATTAGGTGCGGCGGGAGAAACCCAGCCGCTGCCTGTATTGAGATGGACGCCTTTGTTGATGTCCATGGATCCGATGCCGAGGGCCTTGAGGGCATCGACGCGGCCATCGCCATTGACATCGACAAGCCGGGTTCCGACATCGTCGCCATTGGAGTTGGTGATGTTTTCCGGAATCGCGAAGGTATTGGACACGGTTCTCGGCCCCCAGCCGCTGCCGGTGTTCAGCCAGATCTCCTTCGGAGTGGGAGAGAGAGCGGAATACATGTCGGGGCGGCCGTCGCCATCCAGATCCTGAAGACCGCGGCCCACTTCGCCGCCACTGCCGCTGAATCCCGGAATTCTCAACGGCTCCTGAAGCCGCCAATCCGACGAACCGACCCAGCCGAGACCTTCGTGAAACTTGTTGAGGTAGGCGACGCCAACATTGTTTCCGGAGTTGCCCACGATGGGGAAGCTGGCCAGCGGCGCGGTGTTCAGCTTACCGGGGAGAAGGGTCAAGGTCGCGCCGTAGGGATGGACGACGAGGTCGAGGTCGCCGTCGGAGTCGAGGTCGATGTGCTCGAAGTGACTGAAGCGCTTCTGGGAGGTGGCACAGTTCGACTTGAAGTGATGGGCGTAGGCGGTTAGTTCCACCCAGGAATTGTTCCCCCGGGTCAGATAGCCGTGCTCGGAGGTGAAGGTTCCGTTGCTTTCACGGGTCAGGTTCTTCGCGAAGGCGTAGTCGAGCTGGCCGTCGGAGTTGATATCGACGGGAACCGGGTAGATGGCCTGGGAATTAGCGAACTGTCCCTCGCCCGCGCCGGGCAGGTTGCCCGTGGGGATCGTGGGCGGGAGCTTGAGGGAGGCGTCGTTGACGAAATCGGAGCCGGTGTTGCGGAGCGCCTGGCCGAAGGTCTGGAGGGTGACCGAACCGCTGCCGCTGGTTTTGCCGTGGAGGAGATTGTAGGCGATGTCCGGCAAACCGTCGCCATTCAGGTCCTGGATGCGGACGCCGAGATCTTCGTTGTTGCCGTCCAGGATGCGCGGGGTGGCGATGGCCTGGTCGAAGGCAATGGTGCGGGCGAGGACTCCGCTGCCGGCCGGATTGCCTTCGTAAAGGCGGATATTGCGGAACCGGGATTCCCCAACCCCATCGTTGACGGTGTTGTCGTCGTTGACGAGGGCGAGGTAGTTCATCACGCCGGTGTAATTCTGGCCGACCGGGATGGTCAGGGTCTGCCACGCGCCCGCGCCTGTGTATCTCCAGGCATTGTCGGAGAAGGCCGATGCCGGGGGGAGCGCGCCGCCGACCAGTTTGAAGAGCCGTTTGGGGCTGCCGGTGGACACGTCCTCGTCGAGGCCGATCATCCCCCATTTCGGTTCGACCGCGGTCGTCTTGTATTCGAATACAAGATACGTGTTCGCGGTGACGGTGTACGGGGTCGCGGGAGTCGACGGCGAAAGCGGATAGGCGCGCCAGGCATTGCCCGTGAGGTGGATCTCGGTGGGATCGGTCTCGCTCACGCTGACGAATGACGCCATCGAGCTGCCGGAATCCTGGCCGCTGCCGTATTCGTTGAAATCGAGGTGGCCGGCCTCGACCCATTTGGGGTCGCCGTGGAGCAAGGACTCCCACTGAAAGGACGTGGCAGGCACCCGGCTGCCGTCGGCGGCTTGCTTGTCCACGCCCTCGAGCAACGAGCGGCCGGTCTGCTGGCTGACCCGATAGAAGAAGTTGTAGGCGTGGTTGAGATAGTCCGAGGACGGGTTCGCGCCGCTTCCTGTCCTGACTTCGACACGTTGGAGCCGCTCGTTCGCTTCCTGCCGGACACCCTTCACATAGCCGGAACTGAGATCCGGGCGACCGGTCTCATCATAGACGAAAGTCATCGAGCAGAATCCCCTGTCCGTAGGGGAGTCGGGATCGACGGTGTAGAATATCCGCCACGGGTAGCGGGAGAACGCGCTGGCAGCGGCGGGTGTGGTTGGCTGGGTCGTTCCCACGTCTCCGCAGTATTCGACACGGTAAGCGTTCTCGTCCGTGGTGTCGGCAACCAGGTTGACGAGCCACGAGAGAACTCCGTGGCTGCCAATCTCAACCCGCGAGTCCGGGGTATTGCCAAGCGTGAGCTTCAGTCCGGCCTTCGTCTCGACCGTCCAATAGGCGGGACCCGTGCCGTTCTGTCCCACCGCCTTAATGCGGGCGTAGGAGTCCATCTCGGTGCGGTATTCCGAGCCGTCGGCACCGTAGTTGCCGGAAATGCACACCAGCCGCTCGCCATCGAGGAAGTAGCGGTCGTTCGCGTCGAAGTCCGCGCCGTCGGCGATGCCGTCCTTTTTCAGGCTGGAAGGGCCGCGGGTGATTTTCTGGAGGCCGCCGATCGACCAACCGACGCCCAGCGGCCCGTTGCCGGCATTGCTGGAATAGTTCAGGGACAGCTTCGGTTCCATGCCCGCCCGGCCTTTCGGGATATCCAGCGGGATGGTGTAGGTGGCCGCACCATCGCCGCCGACGGCGAACTGGCCTTTCAAGGCGCCGACCGGCTGGTGGGAGTTGAGGATGGTGAGTGGTGGAACCGTGCCGACATTTCCCGTGCCACTCGATCCGTTGACCGGCGTGCCGGGCGACTGGGAGTTCCAAAGCGAGTCGAGATACTTGTTGAGGAAGGACTTGCCGGTGGCAGGGTCGATCGCGTCCCGGTCGTAGAGATTCGGGTTGGAGCCGTTGGCGGTTTCCCAGGCGTCCGGCAGGCCGTCCTTGTCGGCGTCCGGGAAGAGCCTGTTGGAAGGGTTGGCCTCCAGGTTGTCGATCAGGGTGTCGCCGGCCAGGCTGCCGAAGAACTCGAGCTGCTCCAGATTCCCACCCCGCCCTTCGAAGCCGAGATTCACGGCGGCCAGCTTGCCGTCGATGAAGAGGTCCCAGATCTTGCGGCCGTAGTCGTGGCGCAGGGTGGCGCGGACCCAGTCGGTGGAGACCGTCGCGCCAGCGGGAACGGGGTAGGTTCCCGCGGTGAGATACCACTTTTCCTCCGCCACGGTGGTGGCCGGGGGGACGGGAAGGGCATCATCGTTGCCGTGAAGCACCCACAAGCGGCCGGTGGTCGAGCCGTGCGGGAGCTGGAATGCGATCTGCGTGCCGTTGGCGAAGAAGTTCGCCTCGCTGCCCTCCGGCGTGGCGGCGGGCTTGATGCGGAAGTCGATGAAGGCGATGCGTTCCGCCGCGTTCCAGGCGACCGGCTTGCGCAGCCAGGCTTCCTGCGCGGGATCGACGCCGATCTTCAACGCCTTGCCGCCACCGAATCCCTGCCCCGCAGGGGTGACGGCGGAATTCCCGTAGATCGGTTCCCAGGGATCGGGCGAGGAAAGATCGACCGGCACCGACTCATAGGTCTCGAAGCTGATCGGCGGCAACTGCGCGAGGACCTGGTGGGCGAGCAGCGAC
Source organism: Akkermansia muciniphila (assembly GCA_945883695.1). Lineage (GTDB taxonomy): Bacteria > Verrucomicrobiota > Verrucomicrobiia > Verrucomicrobiales > Akkermansiaceae > Haloferula > Haloferula muciniphila_A. The sequence continues at coordinate 38,090 of CAMCYK010000018.1, forward strand.
AGGTTGACGAGCAGCGCGGCGGTGAGCTTGAGAGTGGAATGCATCGCGCCGCTGCATTAATCCCCCCCCCCCCCCTTCAGGTCAAGCCCGGGAATTCAACAAAACCGCGCCATCTCGATAAAGGCGCCGGTCAAGTCCTGCCCGACGCATCGGCCGCTCCCTCGGAAAACAAGATTCTTCTCAACCCGCACCGGCCTTCCTAACATCCTCCCATCATGACCCCCGCCGTCACCGACTACGAAAAGCTGGGCGCCTTTTACCTGGGCCGCGAATACGACCCCGAGACGAAATCCGCCGACGGCGGGCTGGTGCTCTACGACTCGAAGGACCTGGTCACCCACGGCGTGGTGCTCGGGATGACCGGCTCCGGCAAGACCGGCCTCTGCCTCGCGCTGCTCGAGGAAGCCGCGATGGACAACATCCCGGCGATCGTGATCGATCCGAAAGGCGACATCTCCAACCTGTTGCTCACTTTCCCCGAACTCCGCTCCGAAGACTTCCGGCCGTGGATCAACGAGGACGACGCGGCGAAGAAAGGCGTCACGCCCGACGAGCACGCCGCCAAAACTGCGGAGACCTGGAGAAAGGGGCTCGCCGATTGGGGCCAGTCGCCGGAGCGAATCGCGCAGCTCCAGTCGAAGATCGACATCAACATCTTCACCCCCGGCTCGAAAGCCGGCATCCCGGTGTCGATCCTCAGCTCGCTCGAAGCGCCGCCGTTCGAGGTCATGGACGATGCCGAACTGCTCGGCGAACGGATCGAGAGCACCGTCGCCTCGCTGCTTTCGCTGGTCGGCGTCGATGCCGATCCGATCCAGTCGCCGCAGGCGATCCTGCTCTCCAACATTTTCCAGCACGAGTGGGCGGCCGAGCGCGACATCACGCTGGAAACGCTGATCCGCCACATCCAGAAGCCCGGCTTCGACAAGGTCGGCGTGATCGATCTCGAGAGCTTCCTGCCGCAAAAGGACCGCCAGACCCTCGCGCTGAAGTTCAACAACCTGCTCGCCTCGCCCGGCTTCTCGACCTGGCTCGAAGGTCCGCCGCTGGACATCGCGAAGATGCTCCACGCACCCGACGGCAAGCCGCGGATCTCGATCTTTTCGATCTCCCACCTCGGCGACGCCGAGCGGATGTTCTTCGTCAGCCTGCTGCTCAACCAGATGCTCGGCTGGATGCGCGCGCAGAGCGGCACCACCTCGCTGCGCGCGCTGCTCTACATGGACGAGATTTACGGCTACCTGCCGCCGACCGCCAATCCGCCGAGCAAACGGCCGATGATGACGCTGCTCAAGCAAGCGCGCGCCTTCGGGGTCGGCTGCCTGCTGGCGACCCAGAATCCGGTCGACCTCGACTACAAGGCGCTGTCGAACATCGGCACCTGGTTCCTTGGGCGGCTCCAGACCGAGCGCGACAAGCTGCGGGTGCTCGACGGCCTGGACGGCGCGGCCGGCGCGCAGAACGCGAAGTTCGACCGCGCCTCGATGGAGAAGCTGCTGTCGGGCCTCGGCAACCGGGTGTTCCTGATGAACAACGTCCACGAGGACGGGCCGGTGCTGTTCCACGTGCGCTGGGTGATGAGTTATCTGACCGGCCCGCTGACCCGCACCAGCATCAAGAAGCTGATGGACCCGAAGCGCGCCGCTTTCGGAAGTACGAAGGATGCCGTAGTTGCGGCTGGCAACCCGATGGCGATGCCCGGGATGGCCGCGCCCGCTGCGAAGGCGGCGGGCCGTCCGATGGTCGGCGCCGGCGTCGCGGAAAAGTTCGCGCCACCCGCCGGCGACGCCAGCGAGGTCAGCTACCGGCCGCATTTGCTGCGGGTCGGAACCGTCCATTTCGCTTCGGCCAAGGCCGGCGTCGAAGGCAGCCGCAAGATCCGCAAGGTGAACGCGATCCTGCCGGAAGCGATCGACTGGGAGCGCGACCTGCCGCCGCCGCTCAAGCCCGAGGACCTCGGCTCCGAGCCCGCCACCGGAGCCGGCTTCGGCGAGCTGCCGGGTTTCGCGATGAACGCGGCGAACTACAAGCAGGTCGAGAAGGACTTCGCCGAGTGGCTCTACCGCAACGAGCGCGCCGACATCTTCACCTGCCCGGCGCTCAAGGCCTACTCGGAAATCGGCGAAGCGGAGGGCGAGTTCCGCGCCCGGCTGTCGCAGCAGGCCCGTGAGGCGCGCGATGCCGCCGTGGAAAAACTCCGGGCCGCGACCGGCAAGAAGCTCGCCACCCTTGAAGGCCGCCTGCAAACCGCCGAAGCCGGGCTGGCCCGCCAGAAGACCGAATCCCAGAGCGCGAAGATGCAGGCCGGGGTGTCGATCCTCGGCGGCCTGTTAGGCGGCCTGATGGGCCGCAAGCGCGGTGCCAGCGCCGCCCTTTCGAAAGGCACCAGCGCCTACAAGCAGCACCAGGACGTCGCCGCAGCGGAGGACAAGGTGGAAAGCGTGCAGCAGCAGGTCGCGGAGCTCAACCAACAGCTCGAAACCGAGATCGCCGCGCTGTCACAGAACTACGATCCGGCGGTGCTCGCACTCGAGATCGAGTCGCTCAAGCCGACCAAGGCGAATGTCCGCGTCGATTCCGTTTCGCTGTTGTGGCTGCCGTACGACGCGCGCGGCGAGCGGGCGTGGTGAGACGATGCTCATTGTGATCAAGCCGCCGAGATTCGCAACAGGCCGAAGCCATGATTTCCTCCTTCATCGTATACATTGACGAATCGGGTGACGAGGGCTTCGTTTCCCATCCGGATGGAAGTGGCAGCTCCCGCTGGTTCATCCTCTCGGCGGCGGTCATCCGGCGGACAAACGATTTGCAGATGGTATCGTGCCTCAACGAAACTCGCGTTATTTTGCGGAAGCCGCCAAAGACCGCGTTGCACTTCGTGGACCTGAAACACGAACAGCGCGTGCCCTACATCAGGCGGGTTGGAGCGTTGCCTATGCGAACGGTCAGCGTGTTGGTCCACAAGCCACAGATCACCGAACCTGAGAAGTTCCAAAACACCAAGTTTCTCCTCTACCGCTACGCCACGCGCCTCCTTTTGGAGCGAATCTCTTGGCTTTGCCGGGATCAGCGACGGCCCGGCGAGGGAGACGGATTCGCCGAGGTGATCTTTTCCAATCGAAGTATCATGTCTTACGACGAGATTCGCTCGTATCTCCGCCTGCTGCTGAAGCAATCGGAGAGCAATCCGCAGAGCGTGCAGATTGACCGGACGGTGATCGATCCTTCCCGCATTCGAGCAGTGGAGCATTCAAAACTCGCCGGCCTGCAAGTCGCTGACGCGGTTGCTTCGGGGTTTCTTTTCGCACTCAAGGTGAACCGCTACGGTGAGACGGAAACCGGCTATGTCGGTCATCTCAAAAAGTCGATCTACCGGCACAAGGACATGGCGCTTGGTTACGGGCTCAAGCTGTGGCCGGAAGACCTCGCCACCCTGAAACTCCAAGCCCCCGAGGTTTCAGTCCTCGAGGGCTTGTGAGATTCAGTGGCCCCAGGAACCGAGGATCCCACCCATTCGGGCTGCCACTCGTGAGAGCGACCTCTACTTTTCCTGCGCTTGCCGGCGGAAAGATGACACCCGGACTCCGGTCCCGTCAAGAAATCACTCCACCACCTCCAGCCCGAAGGCACCGCCCGCGCCCGGCTCCGCGTCGCCTACTGCTACACGCAGTTGCGTCTTGAGGCACCACCCTGATCAATCGAGCGGGCGCGGGGTCGCGGGGCAGACGCCAGCGATGGAAATCGGAAATTCGCGAGCCCAAATAAATTCTGCCCTTCTCCACACGGAGCTTTTCAGGAAGACGGGCCATTTCGACGCCAGCAAAATTGGTGGCGCGTAAATACTCAAGGTTCCGGGAAAAGTCCGGCGATCTGCCGAAACGCCTCGCCATTCCAAGGTCTGAACCATTCGCCCAGCGGATCCAGATCTTCGGCATGGTGCTCCGCCCATCTGAGCCAAAGATCTGCCGGTGAGTTCTCCTCCGGAGACCGGCCATGATCACGGAAATACAGCGACCTCGCGGCCTCGATGAAATCTCTCAACTCGGTTGCACGGCGGTGATTCTCCGATTGATTCAAAAGGATCTCAACGGCCTCGTCCTCCCTCCGCTGGATCGCATCCATCCGATAGCGGAGTTCTTCAAGCTCCTTGCGTCGGCGCTCGTCCTCTGCACGGCGAAGACGCTCTCGTTGGAGAAACTCACCCGCAAGCGGGACAGTGGCGACAATCTGGTCGAGGCAACTTTCGATGCGCTGGATCTTGCCGTCCTTCCAGGTCGAGGTTCGCTTGAACCCCCAGCCGGCATCGACCGTGAACTCGAAAACACCCGAAGGCACATCCTCGTAGGTCGACTGCCACTTGCGCCTTCTCTCTACGGCATCCTCGAACATCACCCGCTTCTTCTTCTCCTTGAGCACGAAGGCAACCCGTTCGCCGCTGGCTTCCACCCAGCAAACCGGCGAGGGCCGTTGTTCCCGGTAGTAGCCATATTCGCGCCTCGGTTTCGCTGCCTCGGCATCGTCCAGGTCACATCGAAACCTCAAGCCGAGCGCTTCGACTCCCCGCGCGAAGGCATCGAGAAACAGCAGGGCGCGGTCCAAACTGCCCTCGAACACCCGTGCATCGAAATGCTTGCGTTCTTTGCGTTGGTCCCAAGGCTTGTTGCTGAACCCCTCGCGCAACTGGGTGCGGGTGGCCTCCACCAGCGGATGAAGGTTATCCAAATCCGGGGCGATGGTGCTCACCGGCAAGCCCTTGGTCTCGACCATTTCGGTCACCTCCCGCACCTCCTTCCGCTTTCTCACCCGCTCGGTCTTCTGCCGCTTGCTGTTTTCCAGATCCACATCCCAGGTCAGCCGCGTTTCCTTCGTCACCTTCGGCCGCGGGTCTTTGGAAACCTTCTTGCCGCACTGCACCCGCGTCCAATATCCGGTTACCGGCGTCGGGATGTCCATCTCCGTGCAAATCCGTTTCAACGCGCTGCTGGAAATCCCCAACTCCGCCGCAATCTTCGTACACGGCCGGGACCAGGCGTCCTGGTAGAGCTTGGCGCGTTCAAGAAGGGGCATGGGCGGGGTGCTCTGTCGTTAGGTTTTACGCTTGGGGGATTTTGAAACGCGGGTGCGGCCGGTGCCAAGCCAGTCGCCCATTCCTGACCAGCCTTTGTTAGCATAGGTTCGGTTAGGATTAGTTGGAATATCCACTGGCAGAAGCCCTTTCTCGGGCAGGCTGCCTTTGCGGAACTGATCCCACTCTGTCCATGAATTGAGGCCAAGCTGCCTCACATAGACCCGTGCTGCTTCAAATGAGCGGAACTTGCGCTTGGTGGTCGCGATGCTTCCGGTGCCGAGCCAGTCGCCCACGCCAGCCCATCCCGTCTCAGCGTATACCTTATTTGGTTTTATGGGGATATCTTCTGGCAGAACACCTTTATCTGGAAGGCCTCCTCTGCAGAAATTATTCCATTCGTCCCGACAATTGAGCCCTAACCTGCGAGCAAAGGCACGCGCCTTCTTGAACGCACGGTATTTACGATTGTAAGTCGCGACGTTTCCTGTGCCAAGCCAGTCGCCCATACCCTGCCAACCGTCCTCGCGATATGTTGCACAAGGATTTGCGGGAATATCACGCGGAAGTTGACCTTTTTTGCTTATCCGCCCCTTACAGAAGTCCCTCCATTCATCCTCACATCTCAGTCCGAGGTTTCGAGCAAAAGAGCGAGCCTTATCGAAAGGGCGATATGTGCGCAGAAAAGTCGCAGTTCTTCCCGTGGCGAGCCAATCGCCATAGCCCGCCCACCCCCTTCCTAGGTATGTGTTACAAGGTTTTGCCGGGATGTCAGGTGGCAGCAGCCCCTTTTGGGGTAGATTGCCCTTGCAGAACTCTTTCTATTGTTTCGAGCTATCGAGTCCAAGCCCTCGAGCAAAATCCCGTGCCATCTTGAATGAGCGATATGTCCGCTTATGGCATGCGACATTTCTCGTCCCGAGCCAATCTCCATAACCCGCCCATCCCTTACCACAATAAGTCGTGCTTGGATTTGCAGGAATGTCGAACGGGAGGCGCCCCTTGTACAAGAGGTGACCTTTGCAGAACGCAAACCATTCCGATTGCCTGCCGAGTCTAAGGCTGTGGACAAAAGATCGCGCCTGCTTAAATGGACGATACTCGCGTTGAAACGTCGCTACGTTCCCTGTTCCAATCCAATCTCCGTACCCCCTCCAACCGGAATCAGCATAGATAAAGCAGGGTTTTTTCGGAATGTCGGATGGGAGCGCAGGCTTCCCGGGCATCTTGTTCCCGCAGAAAATATTCCAATCGTTGCGGTTCATTAACGAGAGGCTGCGAGCAAACTCCCTCGCATCTTCAAACGGCCGCCAAGATAATTTCGCCAGCTTATCCCAGCACTTGAGTTCGATCTCGCGGGCGAAGTCGGCGAGGTTGATGTGTTTCGCGAGACGCTCATCGATATCGAACTGGACGCTGGCTCCGCCCTTGCGTTGCTGGCCTTGGGACACGCCGCGGAAGTATTCGATGATCCGATCATCATTGGCGGCGAGGGCGCGGAGGGTGGTGAGGATTTCCTTGAAAGCGGGGGACTTGAAGATGTCGTCCGCGGTGGCGTCGGCGTCGTGGAGGATGGGGACGATGACGTAGCCGAACTGTTTGCCAGGGGCGGGGCGCAGGGCGCGGCCGACGGCTTGCACGATGTCCACCGCGCTGCGGCGGGGATCGGCGAAGAGCACGCAGTCGATGCCGGGGACATCGACGCCTTCGGTGAGGCAGCGGGCGTTGGTGATGAGGGCGCGTTCGGCGCGGGCGAACTCGCCGATGACGCGGGCGCGGGTGCCGGTGGGGGTTTTGCCGGAGACGTGGAAGGTTTCGAGTTT
>CAMCYK010000019.1 GCA_945883695.1 Akkermansia muciniphila
ACTTTCGGACTCGGTTTCCATCGTCTCGCTTTCCGGCCGCCGCGTGATCGACACCCTTTCCGTTCCCGACGAACCGGCCGACGTGACCTTCGCCGCCGGCAAGGCCTTCGTCACCTGCGCCCGCAACAACCTCATCCGCGTCTTCGACGCCACCACCCGCCAGCCGCTCGGCAGCATCCCGCTCACCGGTCTCTACCCCCGCGCCCTGACCGCCAGCGCCGATGGCAGCCGCCTCTACGCCGCGTTCCTTCTTTCCGGCAACGGCACCACCATCCTCCCCCGCGACCTCGCGCCCGCCCAGCCGGCACCCTCTAACAACAGCCTGCCGAACCCGCCGCGCACCGCCTTGATCGTGCCCGCCACCGACCCGCGCATCGGCTTCACCCTCCTCGACCACGACGTCGTGGAAATCGACACCTCCAGCCTCGCCATCCTGCGCTACCTCGGCGGCACCGGCACCCATCCCTTCGACCTCGCCATCCACCCGCAGACCGGCGACCTCTGGATCGCCAACACAGAATCGCTCAACCTCACACGCTTCGAGCCGGAACTGCGCGGCGACTTCGCCCGCCACCGCCTGACCCGCGTCCCGCTGTCGGGAACGCCCACCCCGCTGGTCCACGATCTCAATCCCGGAATCAATCATGCCATCCTGCCGAACGAGCCGGCCAAGGCGATCGCCCTCGCCCAACCGACCGCCCTCGCGATCACCCCGGACGGCACCCGCGCCTGGGTCGCCGCGTTCAATTCCGACCGCATCGCGGAAATCGACACCGCCACCGGCGCGGTCCTCCACCGCAGCGATGTCCGCGTGAACGGCGGCAACTCCACCGCCATGCGCGGCCCGCGCGGCCTCGTCCTCTCGCCCGACGGCGCACGCCTCCACGTCCTCAACAAGCTCTCTAACAGCATCACCACGCTCGACACCACGAGCCGCGCCATCCTTTCGGAAATCCCTGCCGGAAGCCTCGATCCCACATCGCCCGTCGTCCGCGCCGGACGCGGCTTCCTCTTCGACGCGCGGCTCTCCGGCAACGGCACCGTGTCCTGCGCCACCTGCCATCTAGATGCCGACCGCGACGGCCTCGCCTGGGACCTCGGCGATCCCGGCGGCAGCATGGTTACCGTCCAGGGCGCCAATCTCTCCGTCCACAACCTCACCCTGCGCAACCGCAACCTCCACCCGATGAAAGGCCCCATGACCACGCAGCCCCTGCGCGGCATGGCGTCGAACATCGCCGGCGTGACCCAGCCACCCGCCGCCGTCACCCCGAAGTTCCACTGGCGCGGCGACAAGCCATCGATCCAAAGCTTCAACGTTACCTTTAGCGATCTCATGGGCGGCACCCAGCTCCCCGCCGCCGACATGAACGCGCTGGCTGCTTATCTAACAAGCATCCCGCACCACCCCAATCCGAACCGCAACCCGGACCGCAGCTTGCCCACCTCCTTCAACGGGGCCAACGCCTCGACCGGCCGCGACCTCTTCAACAACCACCTGGAAAGCCACTGCGTCGTCTGCCATCCGCTGCCCGCCGGTACGGATCACAACCTCGACCTGCGCCGCGAGGTGGACGGAACCCAAGACATGAAAACCCCGCCGCTGCGCTTGGTTTATCAGCGCGCCGGCATCTACGATCCGACTCCCGGCGGAGTCTCGCTTTCAGGCTTCGGCCTCGGCTCCGATGGCACCGGCCATGAGATGCCACGAGTCCATTTCTATCAGCTCGATGCCCTCGAGGACGGTCCCCAGCTCGACCACCTCACCGCCTTCCTCCTCTGCTTCGACACCGGCACCGCGCCCGCCGTCGGCCGCAGCGTGACCGTCGATAGCCTGAGCCGGAACTCCGCCCTCGCCCTTGCCGAAGTCACCCTGCTCGAAGGCCAGGTCGCCGCGAACAACTGCGACCTCGTCGTCCGCGGCCGGATCGGCGGATTCGGCCGCCGCTTCCGCTACGTCGCGCCGAGCTACCAGAGTGATCGTAGTTCGGAAGCCCCTCTTTCGCGCACGACGCTGCTCGACCTGCTCGCCTCCGGCGACTCGCTGACCTTCCTCGGCGTGCCCCCCGGCAGCGGCACCCGGCTCGGCGGCGACCGCGATGGCGACGGCATCCGCGACAGCGATGAAGCCTTGCCCTGGACCCTCCTCCAGCCGGCACCCGGCCATCTCTCCTTCCACTGGCCGGCCGGCATGGACGACTGGTTCCCGCAGACCACGTCTTCCCCCGCCGCCGGCTGGACCCCGTGGACGCCGCCGCCCCAGACCCAGGGCAGCTCGCTCCAGCTCGACTGGCCGCTCGGCGCCGCTGACCGCCGCTTTTTCCGGCTCCACCGCACCTGGTGAAGTCTCTCTGAAACCACATCTCATCCCATGAAAACAAGACACCTCGCCCTCTTCGGGCTCATCCTCGCCGCCCGTGCATCCGCCGCCACCATCAGCTTCCACGACGTCGCCAATCCCGACCCGAACGCCGGCGGCATCGGCTACGAGTGGTATGTCACCCTCGGCGGGGTTGATGCCGCCGTCACCCCGAACATCGGTGGCTCCCACATCGGAGCTTGGTCCTGGGAAGATCAAGGCCTCTTCGAACCCGGCGACCCGACCCGCGGCTGGACCCACACCTCGCAGTGGGTCGCCGTCACGCTGACCGAAGCCAGCCGCTTCACCATCACCCTGGCGCGCAACGCAAACATCCCGAACGGCGCGGGCTTCCGCCCCACCGACAACCTCTTCCCGTCCTTCACCCTCTGGTCCGGCTGGGACAATGACGACATCCCGGAGGCCATCGCGCTTGCCTATGGGCTCACCGCCGCCGATGGCGAAAACCACGACTACAACAACCGTGGAAACATCGACTGGGCGGAAGACCTGAACTTCATCGGACTGGTCGATAACAACTCGGCCAGCTCCGCGGCCTACACCGTCGATCTTGCCGCCGGAAACTACACCATCGTCTTGGGAAGCAATGCGCCGTCGCTCACCAACCCGCCGCGCCAAGGATTCCAAGCGAGCTTCACCACCACCGCCGTGCCCGAGCCCTCGTCCGCTCTGCTCGCCGTCCTCGCCGCCGGATTCCTCAGCATCCGCCGCCGCCGCTGAGCACTTGTTCCCGCTCTTCTCGTCGCACCGACACCTCGCAGCCCATGCCCCGGCTCCTCCTGCTTTTGCTACTCGTCCCCGCGGTCGCCCGCGCCCATCACGGCCAGGATTTCCTGGTCACGCTGGATGCCGGCGTCCCGCACCCAGGTCACGTCACCGCATTCACCTCCTTCGAGTGGTCGAAAAGCGGCGACACTGACGAGCTCAGCCTGGAGCCGGGTTTCATGGCCGGCGTGCTGCCCGGTCTCGCCGTCGGGACTTCCTTCCGGCTGGCCGACGAAGGCCCGGGCGGTTGGGACTACACGGCGGTCGATCCGCAGCTTCATTGGACGCTTCCAACAGGTGCCTTCCCCCTATCCTTGGCGTTCAGCGCGGGTTATGTCTTTACCGACGGCTCGGCCGCCCATGGCGATGCCGGAGCCGGCCATCAGCACGGAGGCGACGGCGGTGGCATCGACCCGGGTCCGGACGGCCCGCCGCCCGGGTCCGACACCGGCAGCCATGTCCATCTTCACGATCACGACCACTCCCACGGCGGCATCCATCGCCACGGCGAGGACCACTTCCATTTGCGCTTCATCGCCGACACGACTCTCGGTGAAGACACACGGCTCGTGCTGAATCTCATCGGCGTCGCTCCCGGCTCCGGCGAGCTGGATTTCGGCTACGCGCTCGGCATCCGGCGGCGTCTCAGCCACGAATGGGCGGTCGGACTGGAGAACATCGGCGACTTCAACCGCCACGGCGAGAACGAGCTCGTCGCAGGCCTCTACTGGACACCCGTCCACGACTGCACCATCCGCCTCGGTTTCGGGGCGGGCATTGGCTCCGCGTCCACCGACTTCTCGGTCCGCTCCGGGATCACCTGGCGATTCTGAGGCACCGCGCCCCAAGGAGCCACGGCGCTCCTGTCGTGAGCCACCGCCACGGCACAGGAGTGTCCCTGCTCCTTACCTCCGGATGATGTGCACGCCCTTCTTGCTGCCGGCGGCGAATTCCAGCTTGCCGTCGCCGTCGAGGTCGACCGCCAGCACCTGGCAGCCGACGCCGGAGTCGGTGTCAATCACCTCGGACTGCCACTCCACGCCCTTGTCCTTCGCGCGGTTGTAGAAGATCACGGCCAGCGCGGGATCCTTCGCGCCGGGGTCCCCGCCGTTGTGGGCCCAAAAGCGCTTGCCGGTGGTGAAGTCCATCCGCCCGTCGCCATCGAAGTCACCCGCCTCCAGCGCGTGAAGCTGGCTGAACTGCAAGCCGCCCGGCCCGGTCTTCGCCGGGTCTTCCGGCAGGATCTCGTGGCGGGCGAAGGTCACCTTGCCGTCGCTCCCGGTGTTCTCGTACCACACCAGCCCGTAGCCGTGGCCGTTGAGGCTGGTGATCATGTCGTTGTCGCCGTCCTTGTCGGCGTCGAACACCAGCATCTGCGCCCCGCCGGGACCGGCGAACGGTTCCTTGTGCCAGATCCACTTGCCGTCCTTCGCCGCCGGTTGCTCGAACCAGCCTTCCTTCTCGATGATGTCCGCCTTGCCGTCGCCATTCAGATCGCCCGCGCCGAGGCCGTGGGTGTAGGGCGTGTTGGTCCGCTTTTCAGAGACCGCGATGAAGGTCCACGGCTTCGTCACATCCGACCAGTCAACCTCCGCGTAGCCGAACTTGCCGCCCTGCGTGCAGACCAGTTCCTTCTTGCCGTCGCCATCCAGGTCGAGCCACAGCGGGCTCTCGGTCGCCGCCTCGGTCATCACGCGGTGGGGCGGCCAGTCGCCTTCCTTGCCCGGATTGAGGTAAAGCGTCAGGTCCTTGCCCGGGTGACTGGCCATCAGGATGTCGTTCTTGCCGTCGCCGTTGAGGTCGTCGATCCAGCTCAGGAAGGAATCCTCCATGTAGCTGCCGATCGGCTGGGCCCGGCCGGGGCGGTAGAGTTTGCCCTCCTTGAAATCCGGCCCTTTGAACCAGAAGGCCCCGGCGACCAGGTCCTTCACGCCGTCGCCGTCGATGTCCCCCGCCGAGAGGCCTTCGGTAATGAAGTCCTGGGTCAACACGTGCTTCTTCCAGGCGGGGACGGAAGGCACCTTGGCAAAGGAGATGGCAACCACGAGCAGGCCCGCGGGAAGGATGACGGCATGGATTTTCATAGGTAGGGTAGAACGGTGGAACGCGGGATGAACTTTCGGCAGCGGTTTCGCCCCTTGACCGCGGCGCAGCCGCCCTCGGACTGCTGCGATGATTCGCAGCTTTCCGAATGCAGGGCAAGGACCGCCGCTCCCGTGGACTGAAGCGACCCTCCCGGATCGCCTCATCCCACCCCAACCGCCCGCCGCTCCCGCGGACCAAGGCGATCCTGTCGGATCGCTTCATCCCACCCGAACTGCCGCCTCCATCCGCCATTCCCAGAGCTGCGAATCATCGCAGCAGCCCAGGAGCCTCCGGCGGCCGGGATGCGGCGGCGCGGGCCCGGAGCGCACCCTACGCCTCCGCCGGCTTCTTCAAATCCACCCCCGACGCCGCCTTCACGGATTTGGAGCGCTTTTCCAGCAGGCAGGTGACCGCGCCGAGGACGATGAATCCCATCATCACCCCGTAGAACACCATGACGGTCCACAACTTCTCCGCGGCGAAACCGTAGTTGTGCAGGCCGACGTTGAGGAAGTTGACGTGCCACCACGAGAAACCGACCACGATCGCGCCGAAAATCGAGGCCAAATGGATGCCCCACTCCTTGATGTAGCCGCCGAGCCGGGCGTGCAGGATGGCCAGCGACCACAGCACGATCATCAGCGCGCCGTTCTCCTTCGGGTCCCAGCCCCAGAAACGGCCCCACGAATCGTTCGCCCAGATCCCGCCGAGCACCGTGCCAATCAGCGACAGCACCAGCGTGAGGCACACGCAGCCGTAAACCGCGCGGGTGATCGAACGGCGCAGCGAGGCGTCGCCGCCATCGAGCCCGAGGCTCCGCAGCAGCACGTAAACGATCGACAACAGCGCCGCGATCAATCCGCTGGCGTAGCCGAGGGTGATGGTGATGACGTGGGTGCTCAGCCAGTAGTTCGAGCGCAACACCGCGACCAGCGGGTCGAGGTGATCCCGGCCCTCCCCGACCTCGAAGCGCCGCGCGAGGACGATCAGGAAGGCGGCGACGATCGGCGTGATGCCCAGCACGAAGCGCTTGCGGGTCATCCACTCGACCAACAGCGCGAAGATCACGATCGACATGTTGATGAAGATGATCGTGTCGTAAAGGTTCCCGACCGGCGGCCGGAGCATGATGATCGACCGCTTGACGATCGGGATGATCAGGTAGATCAGCCCGATCGACAGAAAGCCGACGGTCGTCCAATAACTGACCCGGCCGGCCACCGTCTTGCCGGTGAAAAACATCACGCCGGCGCTGACGACCGCCAGCAGGAACCAGACGAGCGCGTAGATGAACCAGTTTTTCCTGAAGTAGTCGGCCTCCAGCGGGATCGAGCGGTATTCGCCGCGCTCCTTGGCGCGGGCGACGATGCTCGACTCCAGCGCGGCGAACTTCTCGCGGAAGGCCGACTCGCCGTCCTTGAGCGAGGTCGCGACGTCTTCCAGCAGCTTGATGTCCTTGATCGACTGTTCCGGCTCGCGGGTGGTGCCGGTGAAGATGTTGAAAATCCGGCCGCCGGCGCTGATCCACTCGGGGTCCTCCTTGTTGTTCGAGGGGAACAAATTGAGGCCGAATTTCGCGGAGTTCGCCGCCTGTTCGATGAGCACCGTGATGGTCTGGACTTCCTGCGACACCGCCTGGCCGGTCGCGGCGGCCTGCAGCTCGGCGCGGATTTTCGGCGCGGCGGCCATCACCTCGCTGACCGGCAGGATCTTCCCTTCGGTGGCACCCGACGAGGGCAGGAGCCCGCTGCGGGCGAAGTCCATGTAGCCGGTCAGGAACTCGAAGGTGCGGATGCTGTAAACCTGGTCGAGCGTCTGCTTTTCAAGCGGCTTCAGCAGCTTGGGATCCTGCCGCGAGATCTGCTCGTAGGAAGCGGCGAGCTGCTTCATCTTGTCGAGCCCGGGCAGCAGGTCGTTGTAGCTGTAACGGTCGCGGCGGCCTTTCGCATCGATCCCGACGGCTTCGAGGATCTCGGAGTTGTCGACCCGGAAGGTCGGCAGTTCTTTCGCCAGCTCCGGCCGGAAAAAGGCATCGAGCATCCAGTCGAGCGGCTTGATGATCACCTTCTCACCGCCCTCGCCGATGATCTCCATCGAGCGTGCGCCGTGCAGGCCGAGCATCGTGAAGCCGGCGAAGGTGCCGAGGGGCTTGACCCGCCCGCCGTCCTGCACGGGCAGCAGCGAGGCGAGTTCGAGCGTTTCCTTCTCCCAGGGCTTGTAGTTGGCGATCGTGCGGATGTCGCCTTCCGGGCGACTGTCGCGCAGCGCGGTGGCGACGATCCACGCGACCGCGCAGAGGCCGAGGGTGAAGACGATCCAGCGTCCGGCGAGGGCGTTCATATCAAGCTTGGGGAACGGGGTTGGATTTGCCGCGGAACAGGAAGGTTCCGAGCTTCAACAGGAAGTGAAAACAGAGGCCGAAGCCCGCGAGGTAGATGCTGTATTCCGGCCATTTGTCGGACGGGTTCCTCACCACTTCGAAGCCCGACACGGTGGCCTGCCGTTCGCCCCCGCTGACGCCGTTCATCATGGTGCGTTGGTAGAAAGTCATGCCGCCGTAACGCATCGGTTCGTTCATCTCGATGAACACCTTCGACTCGCGGCCGTCCTCGATCCGCATGATGTCGCTCTCGAACAACTTCGGCCGCGTGGTGTTCGGATGATATTCGGAGCGGGCGTCGAGCAGCTTCACCTGGAACGGCACCGGCCAGACCCGTTTGTCGAGGGAGACCGCGAAGGTGCGGCCGTCGGCCACCACGGTGTGCGGCGCGCGGGCGGTCACCGCGAGCAGGAAACTCTCGCCATTCTTGCCATCGCGCCCCAGCACCCGGGCATGGACACCCGGCGTGTCCATTTCGGTCTCCTTGTTCGGCTCCTGCGAAAAGAGGAACCAGCCGTCGACCAGCGGTTCGCCGCGTTCCGGGGCCATGCTGGCGGCGGCCATCGGGCGGGCGTTCTGGACGTAGCCCTGGAGTTCCAGGTCGAAGGGCAGCGTCGGCAGGCGCACGGTGCGGCGCTCGTTGCCGTCGAGATCAAGGAAGTAGGCGTCCTTGACGAAGTGCACCGGACCGACGGTCTTGCCGTCCTTGACCTCGGCGATCTCGATGGTGGTTTCGGTGAGCGACTGCGCGAAATCCGCCACCTGCGGCAGCCCGCCGCCGGGCTTTTCGGACAGCATCATCACGCCGCGCTCTTCCTTGAGCTGGGCGACGCCGCCGGCGACGATCATGAAAACGATGCTGAAGTGCGCCATCAGCACGCCGGCGGTCTTCCAGCCCTTGCGCATCCGGATGATGCCGCCCAGCGTCAGATTGACCACCAGCAGCGCGCAGACCCAGAAGCCACCGGGCAGCGGCGGCAGGTATTTGTCCTGACCGGCGAGCTTGGAAAAAATCACGGCAGCGTCGGGACGGACCCAGAACTCGCTGTAGTGGAAATACTTCTGGAGGGTGGTATGGAGCCCGTGGTGGACCTGTTCCAAGGTGGCCAGCCAGGTGAGCAGCATCAGGATGACCAGCAGGCTGGTCGCGAGGCCGAAACCCGACAGCAGCTTGAAGATGCGGGCGGGAATGGATGGTGAAGCGGCGGAACTCATCGGGGCGCAGGTTACGGGTCGGACAGGCAAGGTCATTCACCCCGCTCGCGCAGGGTCTCCGCGAATACTTTCAACGCGGATTTCTGGGCCGCAACCTCTTCGGCGGGCCCGGTCATCTTGATGGTGACGATGCGGCCGCCCTCCTCGGCGACCAAGCCGTAAAGCGCTTGGGCGGGCTTCGGCGGCTGGCCCATGCCGGGTTCGTAGTCGCCCGCGGCCTCGACCCAGAAGCCTTTGGCGCCGGCGACCTCGCCCGCTTCCAGCTTCGCGAGGCCGGCCTCGTCGAGCGGATCCAAACCGAACTGGCCGAGCCAGCGGTTGACGTTCTCCAGCAGGCCGCCGGAGGAAATCCCCACCGCCACGTCGCCGCCGGTGCCAAAGCGGTAGCTCAGCAGGCGGAACGACGACGATGGCTGTGCGAGCCAGGCCTCCGGCACCGTGCCCGCGATGAATGGCCCGGTGCCGGGCTCCTCGAAGCGGTCGCTGGAGGTCGCGTTGAGCTTCAAGCCCTCGTCGCGCATCGTCATCGGCCGGCTTTCGTCGACCGTCACCTCCGGCGGCTTGTCGCAGCCGGGAAGCAGCAGCGCGATCGCGATGCCTGCGGAAATGTGCGGAAATCTCATCGCGCCGCCGATAACCGTGCCTTCCGCAACGCGCAAGGGCATTCGCGTCCGCTTCTTTCCGCTTTGCCGGTTCCGCATGCCCCCCCTACGGTGGCACCACGTGAGCGCTATCCGCTATTTCAACCGACACCGTAGCCAGTTGGAAACCGAACAGGTCTACGGCGAGGGCTTCCTGAAGTTCAGCTACGCCAACCCGCTGGGGGCCCTGCCGCTGCATCTGATGGTCAAGCGCGCCGGTTTTTCGCGCTGGTACGGGAAGCGGATGGACGACCCGGCGACCACCGCGAAAATCGCGCCTTTCCTCGAAAAATACGGCCTCGATCCCGCCGAGTTCGCCGATTCCCCGGAGAGCTACCGCAGTTTCAACGAGTTCTTTTACCGCAAGTTGAAGCCCGCGGCGCGGCCGATCGCCGACTCGAAGGCGGTGTTTCCCGCCGACGGCCGGCACCTCGGCTTCCAGATGGCCAGCGCGATCGACGGCGTCTTCGTCAAGGGCCAGCGCTTCGACCTCGGCAAGCTGCTCGGCGACGATTCGCTGGCCGCCCGCTACGCCGACGGCTCGCTGGTGCTGTCGCGGCTGTGCCCGGTCGACTACCATCGTTTTCACTTCCCCGCCACCGGCACCCCGGGCGAGGTGAAACTCATCAACGGCCCGCTGTTCTCCGTCTCGCCGATCGCACTGCGACGGCGTTTGTCGTACTTGTGGGAAAACAAGCGGACGATCACCCGGCTCGAGACGCCGGACCTGGGGACCGTGCTGCTGTTAGAAATCGGCGCGACCTGTGTCGGCTCGATCCTCCAGACCTTCACCCCCGGCCAACCGGTCAAGAAGGGCGACGAAAAGGGCTACTTCGCGTTCGGCGGATCGTCCACCATCACGATCTTCGAGCCCGGCGCGGTGAAGCTGGCGGGCGACCTGGTCGAGTGGTCGTCCAAGCAGATCGAGCTCTACGCCAAGGTCGGCACGGCGATGGGCGAGTAGCGCCTCCACGTAGCGGAACCGGCTGCGCCGTTCCGCCGGGTGCGGCTTGAAGGAGCAATACAAAGCCGCTCACGTTCTGGCGCCCGCAGCCCGCCGGAACGCCGCAGGCGATCCGCTGCCAGGGCGATCCGCTACGCAGGCAGATCGAGGTCCACGCCGGAGGCATGCTCCGCGGTCACCGACCGATCATCACCCCCAGGTAGATCCAGATGACCAGCCAAAGCCCGCAGATACCCGCCACCAGAGTCTTCGCGGAGGCCAACCTCTCGCGCCGCCGGTGAGCCATCCAACTGGAAGCGAGCCCGACGACCGGCAGCGCGTAAAAGGACGCCACAAGCGCCCGGTAGGGAAGTTCATCCGCGATCGAAAAACCCCCGGCCATCAACATCCGGCCGCCCACGATGAGGGGCAGCAGCAACAGGCAGGTCGCCGCGATTCCGACCCACGTGAAAACCGGCGTCATGCGGGGCTGGACGACATCCAGCCAATCCCCCGACAAGACCAGCGTCCCCTCGTCGACCGGCCCCAGACACTCATACGCCCAGGCAATCCGCGTGTCGGTGCCGTCATCCGGCACCACCTCCACCCGCACCCGGCGGTATTCCGCTCCCTCGATCTCGTTCGCGGAGATCCCCTCGAACTCGTCAAGCGCCCGCAATTGCTCCGGACCGACCCGATACAATTCGCCCACGACGCGGCCGCAATCGCTGGCGAGGACCAGCCCCGGATACCAAGTGATGGTGTGCAGGAAGCCCGCCACGGTGCCCCGCCCCACGAACTCCGCCCCGTCCATCCGGAACGCGTTCGAACCGCCGCGGCGCAGCGTGCCGTAAACGAAGACCAGCTCAGGCGCGGTATCCGACTTCATCGTTGAGGAAGTGCTTCAGGTCGACTCTTCCGGCGGACAGATGAGCGGAATCATCTCCCGTTTGTTCCGCCGGTAGACACGGAAATCCGCGCGATCCACGGTGATCACGGAATGCCGCGGATTCAACTCGCTCATGCGGATCAGGCAGAGATCCGCGAGATCGGGTCGACGGTCGGCATACCGTTTCGCAAGGGCCTCGAGCCGGGTCAGGTGATCGTTACAATCGAATGCCAGCGTGATCAAACCATCCGCCAGCATGGCCAAGGTCACCTCCACGCTGCGAAGGTGAAACGCTGTCTCCGCGAGCACGGCTTCGCAGGTGAGCAAGGGCTCCGTGACCTTCGCCGCGACGCTTACCGCCCAGCGATGGTAAGCGTCATTTCGATTGGCAAACGCCACCAGCAACCCGGTATCGGCAATGCCTTTCATTCGCCATCCGGACGGGAGAATCCTTTGCGCTGCGAAAGATCAGGCACCCCTTCCACGGATCCAGCCAGCCGCATGAAAGACTTCTGGCCCGCGCTCGCCCGGGCTTTCTCAAGCTGCTCGCGGACGACCTGCGCCTGCGACACCCCGGCCCGCGCCGCGGATTCCTCCAGCCACTCGGCAAGCTCGTCGGGAAGACGGATGGTTACTGACTGACTCATTTGTCAGAAGTGTAAGCGCATGAAGGGTTCCGCGGCAAGTCGAAGTTTCCATCCGATTGTCGGCGGCGCAGCGTGCCGATCGCTCTCGGGATGGAGCGGGCCAAGGGGTGGCTTCTTTTACAAAGTGCGGCGGTCGTAGACGCGCCGCTACAGCCACCACCGCCGCTACGCGCGGTATCCGACTTCATCGTTGAGGAAGAGCTTCAGGGCATCGAGCCCCTCTTCCATCTCGGCGGAGATCGGGATCACCCGCACCTTCGGGAAGCGCTGCTCGAACACCTTCAGGTTCTCCGCCGCGCCCTCGAGGTCCATCTTGTTCGCGACCACGATCCACGGGAAGCGGCCGAGCTCCTCGTCGTATTCGCTGACCTCCTTGCGCAGGATTTCCAGATCGGAGATCGGATCGCGGCCCTCGCTGCCGGCGATGTCGACCACGAACAGCAGCACCCGGCAGCGGGTGATGTGGCGCAGGAACTCGTGGCCGAGGCCGCGGTTGTCATGAGCGCCTTCGATCAGTCCGGGAATGTCGGCCACCGTGCAACGGCGGAAGCCGCCGAACTCGACCACCCCGACCATCGGCTGGAGCGTGGTGAAAGGATAGGCCGCGATCTTCGGCTGGGCGTG
Organism: Akkermansia muciniphila; assembly: GCA_945883695.1. Taxonomy (GTDB): domain Bacteria; phylum Verrucomicrobiota; class Verrucomicrobiia; order Verrucomicrobiales; family Akkermansiaceae; genus Haloferula; species Haloferula muciniphila_A. The sequence continues at coordinate 12,570 of CAMCYK010000019.1, forward strand.
CGAGAGCTTGCTGAGCAGCGTCGATTTCCCGGCGTTCGGGAAACCCACCAACCCGGCATCGGCGATGCGGCGGAGCTCGAGGTAATAGACCCCGGACTCACCCTCTTCACCCGGCGTCGACTCGGTCGGCACGCGATGCGTCGGGGTGGCGAAGTGCGAGTTGCCCAGGCCGCCCTTGCCGCCCTTGCAGAGGACGAATTCCTGGCCGTATTCGACCAGATCGGCGACCGGATCGAGATCGATCCCCTCGTCGCCGCGCTCGAACTCGACCGCTTCCTGGACCGTGGTCGCGTTGCTCCGGTAAACCACCGTGCCCGGCGGGACCTTGGCGATCACCGCGGCGCCGCTCTTGCCGGTCTTGCGGACGCCCGCGCCGTTGACGCCCTTTTTGGCGATCAGCTTCGGGTCGTAGTGGAACTGCCGGAGATTGTCGGTGGACGGGTCGACCACCAGGATGACGTCGCCGCCTTTCCCGCCATCGCCGCCGTCCGGGCCGCCGCGGGGCACGAACTTTTCACGGCGGACGGAGACGGCTCCGTTCCCGCCGTCGCCGGCTTGGGCGAAGATGCGGATGTGATCGATGAACATGGGGCGCGGAAGGTCGGGGCTGAATCGCCCGAGGTCAACGCGAAACGAAAAGGTTCAACGGGGGTTGAACGCCTTCAGTTCCAACGAGGGAATGGCTTTGAAATGCTTGGAATTCGATGTGGCTAACGGCACCTGGAGCTCCACGGCGGTTGCGGCGATCAGGGCGTCGGTCGCGGTCACCCCGTGGGAAAGGGCGAATTGTTCGATGTAAACCATGGCCCGGTGACTGGTTTCTTCGGTGACCGGCACCGTCTCGAATCCCAGGTCGAGCAGGAATTTTTTGGACAGGCGGAACTCCGCGGCGCTGCGGGCACCTTGGAGGAATTCCATCCAGGAGATCGCGGAAATCAGCCGCAGGGACGCCTGATTCAGCAACTTTGCCGCACCGGCATTCCCCCGCTGGGCCCAAATGAAAATGTCGGTGTCAAAGAGCATCGTAACGGGGGGCCCGGAGGCGCTTCATGATCGCGGCCACATCCTCGTGGTCGCCCGCCCGGGAGCCGAAAAACGGATGATCTTCCGCCTTGATCCCGGTATTCTTCCGGTCGGCGGGAACGATGTAGCCTTTGAGCTTCCCCCGCACATGGAGCGCGATGGTCTCCCGCCGCTCCAAGGCTTCGAAGATTTCCTTCGTCTTGTACCGAAGGTCGACAGACGACGCTTTCATAGACATTTATAATAGACATCCGAAGGCGCGCGTCAAGCCGCGTCACACCCTCGCGTCCAGCCATTTCCCGCGGAAATGAACCCACGAGAACACCAGCGCCTGGGTGAACAGGTCGAGCGATAGGACGACCCACACGAAGCGCAGGTCGAACCACGGCTGCTCCTTGAAGAACCACAGCACGCCGATCCGGTAGAAGATCATGCTGCCGAAGGACCAGCGCATGACGATGTTCGTCGCGCCCGCCCCGCGCATCGAGGTCTTGAGGATGATGCAGGTGGCGAAGAAAGGCTGGGCGGCGGCGCAGATCAGCAGCAGCGGTGAGGCGACCGGCCACAGCATGGGGCTCTTCGGAGCCATCAGCTCGATCAGCGCGTCGCGGCCGAAAATGAAAAACACCCCGATCACGCCCATCAGGGTCGCCCCGATCTTCCAGCACAGCCGGACCGCGCGGACGGCCATCTCTTTCGAGCCCGCGCCAAGGTATTGGCCGACCAGCGCCGCGCCGGCGGTGGCGATCGCCCAGCCGGGCAGGAAACTCATCGACTCGACGCGGATCGCCAGGATGTGCGCGGCGAGGTTTCCCTCGCCGGGCAGGGTGGCGATGACGTGGATGCCGTAGGCGTGGATGCTCCACATCAAGCCGATCTCGACCGACTGCGGGGCCCCGACGCGGAGGATCCGGCCCATCGTCTCGCGATGGACTTTCAAGCCGGCCAGGCTCCACCCGAGCAGGCCGTTCTTGCGGGCGAGCAGCAGCGAAACGGTCAGCAGCCCGGCGATCCAGCCGCAGACCGTGCCGGTCGCGATGCCTGACACTCCATGACCGCCGAAGGGGGCGGGGCCGAACACCAGCAGCCAGCTGACGGCCATGTTGACGAGGTTCACCACGCACATCCCGATGAACGGCGTGCGGGTGTCGCCCGCCCCGCGCAGGGCGGCGTTGATCGCGAACATCGCGCCGCTGAAAGGCCCCGAGATCGCGAGGATCCGCAGGAAGTCCTCGGCGTGAACCGCGGCCGCCGGGGTCAGCCCGACGCCGCGGATCAGCGCGGGGATGCCGGCCTGCAAGGCGACCAGCGAGAGCATTCCCGCGGCGAAGCCGAGCCACAGCCCTTGGCCGAGGCCGCGCCGGGCGAGCGCCGGGTCGCGGGCCCCGGTGGCGCGGGAGACCAGCGCCATCACGCCGGTCGCCACCGCGCCCTGGAGGATGTTGAAAAACCAGCCGACATAGCTGCCGAGCCCCATCGCATCGAGGATCGCCACCCCTTCGGCCCCCTCGCTGATCCGCCCGGAGATCAGGAAGTCGGTGAAGCCGACGCAGAACGCGAGGATCTGCTCGAGCAGCGGCCAGACCGCCAGCACCGCGACCTGGCGCGGCAGCGAAAGCCCCGCCAAGCGCCCGCCGAGAGCCACCTCGGGAACCGCTCGCTGGCTCGCTTCCAAACTGGCTCCGGGCTTCGACATCGCGTGGCGGGAGCCGTAGCGGCTCGCGCCGTCCGGCGCAACCGCCGTTCGTTGCGACCGCCGCGCCGTTTCTGGGCATTCGTAGCGGAACCAGCCGCGCCGTTCCTTTCTCCGTAGCGGAACCGGCTGCGCCGTTCCGCCGGGGGCGGACCGAACCTGCGATCCAGCACCCGCCCACCCTTCACCGCCCGCCCCGCCGGAACGACGCAGTCGTTCCGCTACCCCGCCAAAACGACGCGGTCGCGCCACTACCCGGGATTCCATTCGCAAAAACCTCGCTCCGGGCTATTCTCCAATCGCCATGAGCGACTCCGAAGCCGACGCGCCGATCCACCTGCAAGGGAAAATCCTGCTGGCCGACCCGACCCTGCACGACGGGATCTTCGACCGCTCGGTGATCCTGCTCGCCGACCATTCCGCCGAGGACGGCGCGTTCGGGCTGATCCTCAACCACCCGACCGGCCACAGCGTCGGCGATTTCCTCAAGGAGCCTTCGTTTGAGCCGCTCAAGAACATCGCGGTCCACCTCGGCGGGCCGGTCTCGCGCGAGCACCTGACCTTTTCCGCCTTCTGGTGGTCGGACGACAAGCACCTGAAATGGCATGTCCGCATCCCGGCCGAGCAGGCGATCAAGCGCAGCCGCCAGCCGGGGACCCTGGTGCGCGCCTTCGTCGGCTACGCCGGCTGGACGCCCGGCCAGCTCGAAGGGGAAATCCGGCGGAACGCGTGGATCACCGCGAAGCCCGATTCCAGCCTGCTGGGCCAGGCCCACGACCGCGCGCTGTGGGCGGAAATCCTGCGGTCGATGTCGCCCTACCACCGGGTTCTCGCCGAAGCCCCGGAGGACCCGCGGGCGAATTGAGCGTTTTGATTCGGCTGGCCAATTCTCCCGCCCCGGCTTAGACCCGCCCCGCCGTGGCCGACACCGAGACCCAGTTTTTCACCCTCACCGACGGGCCGATCCGTCTGCGCGACGGCGCCGAACTGCCCTCCGCCACCTTGGCCTACGAGTCCTGGGGCGAGCTCAATGCCGACGCCAGCAACGCGATCCTGCTGTTCCACGCGCTGTCCGGCTCCCACCACGCCTGTGGCCACACCCCGGTCATCCCGGGCACCGGCGAACTCTGGCAGTCGGAAATGCAGGACGGGTGGTGGAACGACATCATCGGCGAGGGCAAGGCGCTCGACACCACGAAATACTTCATTCTCTGCGCCAACTACCTCGGCGGTTGCTACGGCTCGACCGGCCCGGCCTCGATCAACCCGGCGACCGGCAAGCCCTACGGCGCCGCTTTCCCCCACGTCACCGCCGCCGACCAGGTGCAACTCCAGTCGCGGCTGCTCGACCACCTCGGCATCGGCAAGCTCCACGCGGTCGTCGGCGCCTCGGTCGGAGGACTCATCGCGCTGACCTTCGCCACCCGCTTCCCGGAGCGGGTCAAGCATGTGATTTCGATCGCCGCCGGCTACAAGACCACCGTCCTCAACCGGCTGATCCTGTTCGAACAGATCCTCGCCATCGAGAACGACCCGCATTTCAACGGCGGCGACTACTACGGCGGCCCCGGCCCGCTCTACGGGCTGGCACTGGCCCGGATGATCTCCCACAAGACCTTCGTCCACCTCGACGCGATCGAGCGCCGCGCCCGCCAGGACGTGGTCCAGCCCGACGACATCCTCGCCTGGTACCGCGTCCGCGACCAGTTCCAGAGCTACATGCTCCACCAGGGGAAAAAGTTCACCAAACGCTTCGACGCGAACACCTATCTGCGGATCATCGACATGTGGTCGCGCTTCGACGGTGCCCACGAGGGCGATGCCGAGACACCGGAAGACCTGTTCTCGCGCTGCGTCGCGGCCGGCCAGAAGTGGCTGGTGTTCTCGATCGACTCCGACTTCTGCTTCTATCCCGAGGAACAGACCGAACTGGTCAAGCACCTCGAACATGCCAAGGTCAACGTGATGCACCTGACCGTGCACTCCGACAAGGGCCACGATTCGTTCCTGTTAGAGCCGGATTTCTACACGCCGCATATCTCCTGGGTGCTCGGACACGCGTGAGTCCAACTGATTCATCATTCACGGCATGCGTCCGTAATGAGCGCCTTGTGCCCTATCAGAGAAACGGCGTCTTTCTCAATTTCGAGGGCCGCATCAACCTCGTTCGTATGCTTTAAAACGGCGATCAGTCTCAGGACACCCTCGACGAAAACCTCCTCAAACACCTCCACATAATCGGAAACAACATCTTGAGGTAACTCCGAAGACGATTTTTCCTCTTCCAAAAAAACCCCACACTCTTTGAACTTTTGCTTTAATCGGCCGTATTCAGCCTCAGGACTCAGCATGTATTTCCTCGCCCAGTGATACTCTTTCAAGTCCACCAACGAAGTAACCACGATGCCGGCCACCCTCCCAGCAGCCTCCGGCGACATCGCCTCGATCTTCCGAAACAAGTCAACCGTTGCCCGAACATCCTTGAACGCGCGATTTATCGTTTCCAATTCAGAGAAAATATTTTTATCGCAGGCACCCTCCAGGATTAAATTTGTTTTTATTGCCCGAATCTCATCAAGCTTGTCCCGCGCTGGAGAATTTTCCTCCGCGAAATCGATCCAGTCCGACAGCATCGAATGATGGTCCCTGTCAGGTTCCGACGGAGCATGCTTCATGATATCGTCATGCAGCGATATCAACTTTTCCAACGCCTCCTTGTGCTTTCCCTTTCTCCGAAGGTTCCGGACCTCAAGTAGAATCATTTCTTCAAGCTCCTCGTTCACGGTAGCAGTCGTTGAATATTATCTGCGCTTTTCTGAGGGGAGGGTATTCTCGCTTCGCCGGCCCCACTCACGTCTCGTCGGGTTGTTCGCTTTCAAGATTTTTGTAAATCACCAACGATTTTATGTTTGTATGCGCATTACGGTCGTCCCGCTGGAGTTCATGCTCCCTTCCTATTCATTCGCCCGGCGGGGCGCAAGGTCGCATCGCGTCGGGTTCCGGTGTGGGTGACGGATGGGGAGGCTGGCCCGGCCATTCGCACCCGCCGGCGGGCCCGGCGGGGAAATGGTACTAGCCCGGCCGACCTTCCCCGCCTGCCGGCACCATCCAAGGCCCAGGCGGCAGAATGCCGCCTGACCATCGCCATGCCGCCTGCAAGGCGACACTCCACTCACCCCATGGGGTCAGTCCTATCGGATTAACATTATTGAATCGCAGCAGGCCTGGATGGGGCCAACTTAAGACGGATTGGCGGCGGTTCCTGTGGCCACGGATGGCCATCTCGTAGCGGGGTTTGGCCACGAGGTGATCGTTCTTCACTTCCTTGCCAGCGGTTCCTCACGGGCTTGGCGGAGGGGAGCGCGGTTCTTTGCGACGAGGCTTTGGGGACCATCCCAAATGCCTCTCATGAGGGCCTTTCTGACCCGGTCTCACGCGAGGATCTTCCTCATCACCTTGCCGTGCACGTCGGTCAGCCGGAAATCCCGGCCGCCGAAGCGGTAGGTGAGCTGCTCGTGATCCATCCCGAGCAGGTGCAGCACGGTGGCCCACAGGTCGTACACGTTGCAGGGATCCTCGACGGCATGGTAGCCGAGATCGTCGGTGGCCCCGAGCACGCTGCCGCCGCGCACCCCGCCGCCGGCCAGCCACAGGCTGAAGCCGTGGGGATTGTGGTCGCGGCCGTCGCCGCCTTGCGAGAAGGGCGTGCGGCCGAACTCACCGGTAAAGACGATCAGCGTCTCGTCCAGCAAGCCGCGCGACTTCAGGTCGCGGATCAGCCCGGCCAGCGGCTGATCGACCTGGAAGGCCATCGAGCCGTGGCCCTCCTTGATCTTGCCGTGCTGGTCCCACGGGTTGCCGGGCCCGCCGAGGCCGATCCCGTTCGACACGCAGCTCAGCTCGACGAAGCGCACGCCGCGCTCGATCAAGCGCCGCGCGACCAGGCACTGCCGCGCGTAGGCCGCCTTGTACTTGTCGGGCGAATCCATGCCATACAGCCGCTTGGTCGCCTCGGTCTCGCCGGACAGATCGCAAAGGTCCGGCACCGCGACCTGCATCCGGTAGGCGGTCTCGTAGTTGCGGATCGCCGCCTCGACCTGCGGGTCGCCCGCGGTGGCCGCGAAGGGCTGGTCGCAGTCGCGGATCAACTGCAGCCGCCGCCGCTGCAAGGCATCGCGCTCGCCGGGCCGGACGTTCGCCAGCGCGGGGTCGCGGTCGACCTGGAAGACCGACGCCTGGTGCTGGGCCGGCAGGTAGCCGCTGCTGAACAAGCCGAGCCCGCCATGGGGCACCACCGCGCCGCCGCTTTGCAGGACGACGAAACCGGGCAGGTTCTCGTTGAGCGAGCCGAGCCCGTACGAGGCCCAGGCTCCCGCGGTCGGATGGCCGACGAAGGGAAAGCCGGTGTGGATCGCGTAATTGCCCTGCGCGTGTTCGTTGACCTTGCTGGTCATCGAGCGGATCACCGCCAGCTCGTCCGCCAGCCCGGCGAGTTCCGGGAACAGGTCGGTCATCTCGATCCCGCTCTGTCCGCGCGGCCTGGCCTCCCACGGGCTGCCCATGATGTTGCCGTTGTTGTTGAACATCGTCGGCTTCACCGGCACCGGCATCGGCTGGCCGTGGCGGCGCTTGAGCTCGGGCTTGGGGTCGAAGGAATCGACGTGCGACACACCGCCGCTCATGTAGGCGAAGATCACCTGCTTGGCCCGCGGCCGGAAATGCGGCGTGCCGGCGACCCGCGGCACCGCGGCACCGGAGGCGGTCCGCGACAGCATGGCGGACATCGCCAGCGAGCCGAAGCCGAGCGAGCAGCGCCGCAGCATCTCGCGGCGGGAAAGGGCGGAGGAAAAGGACGACATGGCGGCGGGTCTAACGGAGATAGATGAATTCCTTGAAATTGAAAATCGACTGCGCGAGGTCGCGCCAGACGAGATGCCCGCCGTCGGGACCGTGCTCGCGGGCGAGGTCGGCGAGATAAGCGTCGATCATTTCCAGCTCGTTCGCGAAAGGAGGCCGGCCGAGCGCATGGAGGAACATCCGCCCGATCCTCTCGTCCGCGGTTTCAGGCGTCTCTAACAGCACATCCGCCCACCGTCCGGCCTGCTCGATGACGAAGGGGTCGTTGAGCAGGGCGAGCGATTGGCCGGGCACGTTGGTCGAGTCGCGCCGGCCGAGGGTGGTGAAGGGCCGCGGCGCGTCGAAGACCTCGAGGAAGGGGCTCAGGAAGTTCCGCCGGATCGTCAGGTAAACGCTGCGCCGCCGCTGGCCGGCCGGCGGCGCGAGGGCATCGGCTCCGGGTCCGTACATCGCCGGGTCGAGCCGTCCGCTGTTCGCCAGCAGGGTGTCCCGCAGCGCCTCGCCTTCCAGCCGGCGGACCCGGGCACGGGACAGCCAGCGGTTGTCCGGATCGAGCTCCCGCGCCTCCGGCGACGCCTCGCTCGACCGTTGCCAGGCTTCGCTGGTGACCAGCAGGCGGATCATCCGCTTCGCCGACCAGCCCTCCTCCTGAAAGCGCGCCGCGAGGTAATCCAGCAGTTCGGGATGGGTCGGTTGCTCGCCCAGCCGGCCGAAATTGTCGACCGTCCCCACCAGCCCGCGGCCGAACAGATGGTGCCACAGCCGGTTCACCATCACCCGCGAGGTCAGCGTATTGTCGGCGCGCGTCAGATCTTCCGCCAGTTCGAGCCGGCCGCTCCGGCGGGTCGCGTACGGTTGGTTGGAGACCAGTTCGAGGTAGCCGCGCGGCACCGTCGCCGCCGGCTTCAAATGATCGCCGCGCTCCATCAAGGGCGCGTCCGTCCCGACCGTCTCATACACGCCGGGCGCGCGCCGCGGCTCGGGAATCTCCGCCTCGAGCTTGCGGTAGGCCGCGACCCACGACGCCAGTTCCGGCAGTTCCTCCAGCGAGGTCGGCAGCAGGCCGACGCGCACGAAGGCGTCGAGAAAGGCATGCTGTTCCGCCGTCAGCCGGTCCTCGACCCACGCGCCGATGGCCGCTTGCAATTCGCGCCGGATTTCCTCCGCGAAGCCGTCCGTCGTCTCGGCGACGCCGGCGATCCCGCCCGTCGGGATGACTTCGACCGGACTCGCCCCTTCATGGAACACCACCCGCGAGACCCCGAAAAACGAGCGCCCGCCCGGACCGGCCTGGGCGTGATCGCGCGATACCGAGTCGCCCGCGGTGACGAATTCGAGATGGGCCATCGTCCCCTTGCGATACTCGGTGTCGAGCCGGACCCAGGTCGGCTTCGAGCTGTCGAGGTTCGCCTGCGGAAAGATCTCGCCGTTGCCGATCGGGTAGTTGTCGGGGATCAAGCGGACCCGCGCGCCCTGGCCACCGACCACCCGCACGCTGATCGCGCCGTGGGTGATCTTGAAGCGCGGCGAGGTGAAGACCCCGTGGTGTTTCGACGACAGGAGGTGGCTGTAAGCGCCCGCCGGCAACAGCCCGCCGAGCACCGAGTCCCCTTCCGGCTCGATGGCGAAGCCGCCGGGCGTCTCCAACGTTTCCGGCGGATTGATCCCGAGCGCGAACCAAGGTTCTCCCGTCTTGCTGCTGGCGTCCCAGAAGGTCGTGAACTCCGCCGGCTTCGGCGCGGCCACCGGCGCGGGCTGGACCGCTTCGCGCGAGCGCTTCGACCGGTGCAGTGGATGGGACGGATCGTCCACCGCCGCTTGGAAGGCCGCGAGTTGCCGCCGCCGCGCGGCGTCCTGCCGCGGATAATCCGGAAAGCTCGCGGCCAGTTCGGCGGAGTCGGCGAGGATCGCGGCGATCTCCCGCTCGCGCCCGGTCCGCTGCTCCGCCGTCAGGGCATCCGATATCTCCTCCGCCGAAACCTCGCCGGGGCCCGCCTGGAACGACCGGGCGATCTCATCGGCGCCCAGCGCGCGGCGATAGAGACGCGCTTCCTCGATCGCGCCGTGGAAAAAGGGACTGCCGCCACCGGTGTGGCGCATCCCTAACAGGATTCGCGCGCTCCCCGCTTCATAGGACCTGAGCCGGGCGGCGTCCCCCGCGGGCAAGTAGGCCGCGCCGTACGGCTCGCCATTGCGGTAGAGCTCGATGCCGTGATCGGCGCGATACACGATCGCGAGGTGCACCCGTCCGTCGGCCGGCGTGTTCTCCTCGTCACCGCCGGGATTCCTCGAGCGGACGCCCAATTCGCTGCCGGCCATCCAGTGCCGCGGAGATCCTTCGGCGTAAACGATCGAGTCGAACACCGTCCCGTCCCCGCTCTCGACCGTGATCACCCCGCCGCCCCGCTGGGTGAGATCGGCCACCGTGACCCATGCCTCCAGGGTTTTTTCCGCCAGGTTCTCCGCGAGGGGCGGCGTTCGGAGGAACGCGCCCTTGCCATCCAGAACGAGCCGGCCGTCGCGCACCACCGCGCCGCCTTGCAGCTCCCCGTGCAGCCCGCCGAGCGAGTCGCCCGCGTCCTTGTCAAAAGTCCATACCGCCAGCGGACCGGCGGCTGGCGACGACTCCACCGGCCCGCCCCGCTTCGCCAGCGCGGCCGCCCGGGCCGCCCGTTCGATCCCCGCGATCCGCAATTTCGCCGCGGCGATCCGCTCCGCCAGCTCGTCTCCGGGCACCGCCACGGGCCGCCCGCCCCCCGCGCCGCCCAACTGCCGGTGCAGGTCATCCGCGGAGCGCGTCCATGCCTCCGCCAGCGAGCCCTTGATCTGCGCCTTGAGCCGGACCAATTCCTCGCGGTTCACCCGCAGCCGCTCCGGCAGATCGATCGCGACGTGCCCCGGCCGGCTGCTGGCGAAAATTCCATACAGCGCGAAGTAATCGCGCTGGCTGATCGGGTCGAACTTGTGGTCGTGGCAGCGGGCGCAGGACGTGGTGAGTCCTTGGAAGGCCTTCGAGATCACGTCGATCTGGTTGTCCACCGTCTTCACCTGCTCGTCCAGGGTGTCGATCGGTTGGAAGCCGTGCTCGACCAGCCGCAGGTTCGCGGGGCCGATCACCGACTCGTTGATGCCCTCTTCCGGATTCAGCCGCGGCGGGTCCAACAAATCACCGGCGACGTGCTCGCGGATCAACTGGTTCCACGGCACGTCGGCATTCAGCGCGCGGATCAGATAATCGCGGTAGCGCCACGCGTGCGGGATCTCCGGATCCCCTTCGCTGCCGTGGCTTTCTGCGAAGCGGGTCAGGTCCATCCAGTGGCGTGCCCAGCGCTCGCCGAAACGCGGGGATGCCAGCAAGCGGTCGACCACGCGCTCGAAGGCTTCTTCCGCCGGGTCCGCGAGAAATGCCCGCGTTTCCTCCGGCGTGGGCGCCAAGCCGGTCAACGCGAAGCTCACCCGCCGCAGCAGGACCGGGCGGTCCGCCAGCGCCGCGGGCGCGAGCCCGTGCTCCGCCAGCTTCGCGTCGAGAAAGCGATCGACCGGATGCGCCGCCGGGCCGTCGGGCGGCGCGGGCATCACCAAGGGCTTGAAGCTCCACCAGTCGCGCCGGGCCTGGAACACGGTTCCCCAATCGGCAGCCAGATTCGCGCCGGGGACCGGCGGTTCGTCGCGGGGATCGGCGGCACCGCCGTCGATCCATTTCTTGAAATCCTCGACGACCACCGCGGAGAGCTGGGGCCGGTCCTTCGGCATCCGCTCCGCCGGATCGGCGTGCAGGATCGACCGGATCAGCAGGCTGTCGCCCGCGTTTCCCGCAACCAGCGCCTCCCCGCTGTCGCCGCCTTCCAGCAGCCCTTCCCGCGAGTCCAGCCGCAGCCCGCCTTTCTGTTTGTCGGTCCCGTGGCATTCGTAGCATTCGCCGGCGAGAATCGGGCGGATCCGCTGCTCGAAAAACTCCAGTTGCGCCGGGGTCGGAGCCGCGGTCGCCACGTTCGCCGCTGCAGCCATTCCCGCGAGGAACCAGCGACCCGGCCCGCACCCGGCCGACTTTCCCCGCGGCACGGTGGGGTTCTTCCCGGCCGGAGATTTCGAAGAGTGTTTCAAGCCACAGGCTACCGCCGAGACCTGGCGCCTCTTGCAGTTCGCAACGGAAAAATGACAATCCCGGTCCAGCGAGGCCTCCCCCGGGAGAGAGGCTTCGCAGGCCGGGATTGCCGGGTGCATTGCGGAACGGAAAGAACTTACTTGGCCGGTGGCAGGATCACGGTGTCGATGACGTGGATGACGCCATTGCTGGCTTCGATGTCGGCCTTCGCCACCTTGGCGCTTTCATTGAGCATCAGGGAGCCGTCCTTGACGGACAACTTGATCTCCTTCTTGTTCACGGCGGTCGCCTTGTCGAGCTTGACGGCGGCGGTCGACATCACTTTGCCGCTGACGACATGATAAGTGAGAATGTCAACCAGCTTCGCCTTGTTCTCCGGCTTGAGCAGTTCTTCGACCGTGCCGGCCGGCAGCTTTGCGAAAGCCGCGTCGGTCGGCGCGAAAACGGTGAACGGGCCTTCGCCCTTCAGCGTTTCGACCAGGCCAGCGGCCTTCACGGCGGCGACCAGGGTCTTGAAGGAGCCGGCTTCCACGGCGGTATCGACGATGTCCTTCTTATCGGCGGCGACGGCGAACGAGGTCATGGCGAAGAGGGCGATGACGGAACGGAACAGTTTTTTCATAATTGCGTGTGATGGTTGGTTTTGGTCGGAGCCATTGGCGGCTACATGGGGAGAGTTCGGTGAAACCCGGATTTTGGATTCATCGATTTTGATTTTTCTTCGATTTGACCGGATTTCCACTGAGATATGTGGATCCAGCGCACGCCCCCCAGGCGCACGTTTCCCCGGCCCGCGGAGCGCGGCGGCGGAAAAGCATCCGCCCCGATGCAAGCCCCGGAGCTTGCCGCGGCGGGTCCGGCGGTGGAAACTCGCGGCGTCCATGAGCGATGCCCCTGAGGAAACCAAGCCGCCGACGCTGGCCCACCGGCTGGAGTATGCCCTTTACCGGGCGGTGGAGGGCGTGCTCGGGCTCGCCTCGCTGGAAACCGTGACCCGGGCCGGGGAAGTCCTCGGCATGGCCGCCTGGCTCCTTTCGCCGAAGCACCGCCGGCTGGTGACCCGCAATTTGCGGATCGCCACCGCGGCCGAGGCTCCCGCTGCCGCGGAGACCCGCCGCCGGGTCCGCGAAACCTTCATCCGCGCCGGTGGCAACATGCTGGGCAGCATTCGCGCGGTGACCATGCAGCCGGCAGAACTGCGGAAGCACATCGCGATCACCGGCTTGGAACACATGCGGATCCCGGTCGAAAGCGGCCGCGGGGTGGTGGTGGTCTGGTCGCACATGGGCAACTGGGAAGTCCTCGCGCAACTGGTGCCCGAGCTCGGCGGCAGCGTCCGCGGCGGCCCGATCTACCGCCCGCTGGAGAATCCGCTGCTCGACCGGCTCACCATCCAGCGCCGGACCCAGCAGGGGGCCGTGCTGTTCAACAAGCACGACGGCTTCCTCGGCCCGGCCGCCGTGCTCCGCGGCGGCGGGGCGGTCAGCGTGATGACCGACCAGCGCGCCGGCGGCCACGGCGAACTGTGCCCCTTCTTCGGCCGCCTCTCGTCCTGCACTCCCCTGCCCGGCCTGCTGGCGCGGCGCACCGGCGCGGCGATGGTCACGATCTCGATCACCTCGCTGACCACCGGCCGGTGGCGGCTGGCGATCCGACCCGTCCCCGACAAGGCGCGCACCCCGGAAATCCTCCGCCACCTGGAGACCGCGATGCGCGACCGCCTGACCGATGTCTTCTGGTTCCACGACCGCTGGCGCGTCGACAGCATCCGCCCGCTGAGCTTTTTCACCAAGGAAGCGCCGACCGAAGCGGCGCGCAGCGCGACCGTGCCGACCCGCTTGGTCGCGACCCTCCCGCCGGGGAATCCCGCCGCCGTCGAATGCCTCGCCGCCTTGCTCGAATTGCGGCCGGACGCGCGGATCGACGTGCTCGACCCCGGCGACCTCGCGCCGCTGCCCGACGATTCCCGGATCGTCCGTTTCCCGTGGGACCGCGGGGTCCCGGTCGAGCACCTGACGGGCCTGTTAGAGCGCTGCGACGCGTCCCACCCGGCACCGCTCGATTGCGCGTGGTTGCTCGACGGCGACCGCGACCTCGCCCGGGCCGCCGAGCGGCTCGGCCTGCGGGCGATCATCGGCGCGGGCGTCGACGGCAAGCCGTGGACCCGCGGCTACCCGGTGCCGGCGGATGCCGCCGGCTGGCGGGAGCTCGCGGCGGAACTGGTGCTCACCCGCAAGAACCGGCCGGCATGAAAGCGCCGCTCGACGTCTGGGTCCTGTCCGATGGCAAACCGGGCCATGAAACCCAATCGTTCGGGCTGGCCGAGGCGATCGGCCGGCGGCGGCCGCTGCGGATTTCCAAGATCAAGATCGGCGGTGCCGGCGGCCGCTTCGCCCGGTTGCGCGAGGCCTGGCGGGAAAGCCGGCGGCTGCCCGCGCCGCGGCTGCTGATCGGGGCCGGCCACGCCGTGCATGCCGCCTTGCTGGGGCTGTCGCGCACGGCCGACGCGCCCTGCGTGCTGCTGATGAAGCCGACACTGCCGGCCGCGCTGTTCGATCTCTGCCTGATTCCCGGGCACGATCTCGGCGGCAAGGACACCCCGGACCACGTGATCCCGACCCTCGGCGCGCTCAACCGGGTGCCGCCGCCGGGCGACGGTCCGCGGCACGGCGGGCTGATCCTGTTAGGCGGGCCCTCGGCTGCCCACGGCTGGGACGCGGAGGGCATCCGCAAGGCGGTGGGCAGGATCGTCGCCGCCTGCGGCGACCGGCCCTGGCGGATCACCGACTCCCGCCGCTCGCCCGCGGGCACGCTGGCGGACCTGTCGGCGGCCTGTCCGGCGCTGGCGGCGTATCCCCATGCCGGGACCGGCCGCGACTGGCTGCCGCAGCGGCTGGCAGAGGCCGCCGAGGTCTGGGTGACGGAGGACAGCGTGTCGATGATCTACGAGGCCCTTAGTAGTGGCGCGCGGGTCGGGTTGCTGCCGGTGCCCGCCGCGAAAAAGGCCGGTCGCGTCGCGCGTGGCATCGCGCGGCTGGCCGACGAGGGATTTGTCACCCGCTTCGCCGACTGGTCGCCCGCGACCGGGCTCACCGCGCCACCGCGGGTGCTGCGCGAGGCGGACCGCTGCGCGGAGCTCGTGCTCGAACGGTTTTTTCCGGCATGAAGGTTCTCCAGATGATTCCCGAAATGGAGTCCGGCGGGGTCGAGCGGGGCACGCTGGAGCTGGCGCGCCACCTCGGCGCGCTGGGGCACCGCTCGCTGGTCGTTTCGGGCGGCGGCAGGATGGTGGCGCAGCTCGAGGCCTGCGGCACGCGGCACCTGGAGCTGCCGGTCGGCCGCAAGCGCCTGTCGTCGCTGCTGCTGGTGCCGAAGCTCCGGCGATTGTTCGCGGAGGAACGGCCGGACATCCTGCACCTCCGCTCGCGGGTCCCGGCCTGGCTGGCTTTTCTCGCCTGGCGCGCCATGGACCCGGCGGACCGGCCGCGGCTGGTGACCACCGTCCACGGCTTCAACTCGGTGAACCGCTACTCCGAGATCATGACCTGCGGCGAACGGGTGATCTGCGTTTCGGAAAGCATCCGCCGACACGTGCTGAAACACTACCCGCGGGTGGCGCCCGACAAGCTGCGGGTCGTCCACCGCGGGATCGATCCCGCCGAGTATCCCCATGGTTACCAGCCGTCCGCGGAATGGCGGGACGCCTTCCAGCGCGAGTTCCCGGCGACCGCCGGCAAGCGGCTGATCACCCTGCCCGGCCGGATCACCCGCCTGAAGGGCCATGAGGATTTCGCGCGGATTCTCCACGAGCTGTCCGGCGACCCCTCGCTCCACGCGGTGATCGCCGGCGGCGCGCATCCGCGGAAGGCGGCCTATCTCGATGAGATCAAGGCGTGCTTCGCGGCCGCGGGATTGGCGGAGCGGGTCACCTTCACCGGCGGCCGCCCGGACCTGCGGGAGATCCTGGCGGTTTCCACGCTGGTGCTTTCGCTGACGACGCAGCCGGAGTCGTTCGGCCGCACCACCCTGGAAGCGATCGGGCTCGGCGTTCCGGTGGCGGGCTACGATCACGGCGGGGTCGGCGAGCAACTCGAGCTGCTGTATCCCGCGGGCAAGATTCCGCCGAACGATCCGGTGACCGCGGCCCGGACGATCCGCGGGTTGTTAGAGAATCCGCCGCCGGTTCCAAGGGAGCATCCCTTCACCTTGCAGGCGATGCTGGACGGCACCCTGGCGGTGTATGGGGAACTGCTCCCCTGACGGACCTGTGTACTGGACCGCGGACTTTAGTCCGCTCGAACTCCGGGCAACGCGGACTAAAGATCCCCGGTCCGTTAGTCATGCTCACCCCACAGGCCCGTCGCTCCAACCGCGAAGCCTTGCTCTCATTCAACCGCAACGCGGACTAAAGATCCGCGGTCCAGTAGTCATGCTCCCCAGCCGGCCCTTGCTCCCACCGCGACGCTTGCTCTCGTTCAACCGCAAAGCGGTTCCCTCATACAGCCCGGGGTTGAGCCGACAACGGAGGCTCTACCCCGGGATCCGGCCCGTACCGGATCCAACCCCGAAGGCGGGCGCCTCGGGCGGGACGAGGGGAAGGACGGCTACCCGGGGTGCGGCGGACCCGAGGCAACCCGCTTCGGGGTTGCGGAACCGGCGCGCTCCCCTTCCCAAGGTTTGCCCTCCTTCGTCGGGGCAACCTTGGGCTTTACGAGGGAACGGCGTTGCCGTTTGGGGTAGCGGAACGACTGCGTCGTTCCGGTTTTGAGCGGCCGAAGTGGCGATTCTAAAGCCGGCAGCTTCAACCGCTGCTTTCCCCGCCGGAAGGGCGCAGCCCTTCCGCTAGGTCAAAACAAACTCATGCTCCCACACCGGCCGCTGCTCGCGGCAGGACGCGGCATACGTTTCCCAATCCCTCAACTTCGGCCCGTCCCGCGGCTCGCCGCGGGCGATCATGCGCGCCCGGCGGACTTCCGGCGGGCTCCAGACAAAGTGCATCATCGGCCGCACTCCGAGCCGCCGCTCCAGCCGTTCCGGCCAATCCGCCTCGCCGCCCTCGCGGGTGAAGGGACCCGCCAACACCACCGGGACGTGGGGAAGATTCGCCAGCGCCAAGTCGAACATCGCCTCGTAGACCGCCTCCCGGTAGGCCCGCTTGTAAGCCGGCGAATCGCGGTCGTCGGGGTCCAACCCGGCCAGCGAAAGCCCGGCCCGCACCAGCCGCTCGGTCGCGAGGTCGCTGTCGATCAGGCAGGCACCCAACTCCGCCGCCAGCCGCCGGGCGTGGACGGATTTCCCCGCGCCCGCCGGCCCGCTGACGACGTGACACTCCATCACGCGATGAAGCGGATGGTCAACGGATAGCGGTACGGCTTGCCTTCGTTCGCCTTGAGCCCGCCGATCACGACGAACACCACCCAGGCGATCGGATAGATGAACAACAAGGGCATCAGCAGGACCCCGATGACGATGAGGGTCAGCACGAAGGTGACCGCCCCGAGGATGAGGAATCAGAGCAGCCACGAGATATTGAAATTCAGGGCCTCCTTCGACTCCGACCCGGCGAAGGGCATCGTGTCCTTCTTCACCTGCCAGATGATCAGCGGCCCGACGATCGTGCCGATACCGCCGGTGATCAGCCCGCTCAACGCGGACAAGTGGCCGATCATCGCCCACATCCTCTCCTCACTGCTGAGTCCCGATGGAGTCGGTGGCAGGGTGGCGGGTTCGGATTGGGTCGGCGGAACGTAGGGGTCATTCATGATTTGGAACCTTTAACAGGCCGGGCGCGGCATGAAAAGAAATTGCCGTTCCAATTCCGCGCCGCGTTTCAAGCCGCTCCGCCGCGGGTCTTCGAATAGCCGCGCAGGAACCCGACGCACTGGGCGACTTCCGGCAGCGACTTCTCCCAGTTGTGCTCGTACTCGATGCTCACGTTGCCCGCGAAGCCGTGCTTGCGGACCTCGTCGAGGATCGCGACGTTGTCGATCACGCCGGTGCCGAAAGGCCGGTCGTGGCTGGCCTTGCCGACCACTTCCCGGTCCTTCATGTGGAAGGCGAGCACCCGCGGCGCGATCTTCTTGATGACTTCCAGCGGCTCCAGGCCGGAAGTCGCCCAGTGGCCGAGGTCGGCGCAGTAGCCGATGTTCGCGTGACGGTCCTTGATCGCTTCCCAAATCGTGTCCGGGTTCCACAGGGCGGACGGCCGCGGGTGGTTGTGGAAGCAGACCTTGATGTCGTATTCCTTCGCCAGCTTCTCGAGCGTGTCGAGGGCATCCAGCGACTCGGTGGTCACCCCGTAGAGACCCATTTTCTTGGCGAATTCGAAGGTTTTGCGGGCCTCGGTCTCGTCCTTGGAAATCCCGGTCACCCCGAAATTCACCGGCGTCACGCCGTTCTTCGCGGCATGCGCGAGCACCTTGGCGATGTTCTCGTCGGAAAGCGCGGGGTCGAGCTTGGTGTCGCCGAGCTCGCCGCCGATCTTCTGGCCCGGATAGACCTCCACCGCGGCGGCGCCGGCGGCACCGGCCATCTCGATCGCTTCCCACAGGGTGAAGCGGTTGAACGACCAGCACTGCACCGAGATCGCGAATCCGCTGGACGTCAGCGCGGCGGCGGGAACCGGCTTGCCGTGCGAACGCAGGGCGAGCAGGGCGGAGGCGGCGGGAACCATGGTCAAGAGGGATCGGCGTTTCATGATGAGGGAAATGTACGACGACCGGACGAGCGGTGGCGAGGGATTCTTTCGGGAGGTCCGCCGGGATGACAAGTTGCCGGACCGCCTCACGGGTCCTCCTCCGCGAAGGCGAACACCGGCTCCAGGCTGAACTGCAGTTCGATCGACCCGAGTTCATCCGTCCCCAGCCATTCCAGCCGGGCCGCCCCGTCGCGCCACACCATGACCGCAAGCGACTGGTCGGGCCCGGATGTCCGTCCCGCACGTTCCGTCGGTCTGAAGCAAACCAGCGGTCCCGGCCCCGCCTCACACCTCCCCGGGGGCCAGCCAGCGGAACGATACCACCCGGAATCTCCTGCCGAAGCCGGTTCCCGCCGGACCGGCCACCGGGTTGAGTCCGGTTCCGTCCGCGTCGACCGGATCCGGAAAGCGCTGCACCACCGCCTCACACCAGGCTTTCGCCTGCACCGTCCCGGCGCCATCGCGGGATTCGCCGCAGACACGGATCACGAAGCTGTCGGAGCGGGCCCGCAGCGTCGATCCCACGACCTGCATGACGTCCCCCTGGGTCAGGTAGCCGGGAATCCCCCAGGCGGTCGAGGCCGGCTGGAGGGTCTGGTTCAGGCGGGTCGAATCGGCGATGTTGTGAACGCTGACATCGGGAAGGTCGCTGCGGTTGTCGAGGGGATACTCCTCGTCGAGCCCGCCGTTCAATCCGGCCGCGTCGATCGCCGCCTGCAGCGGTCCCTTGCTGCCGGTCGGGTCGTTGCGCAGGCGGCGGTTGACGAAGTCGGCGAGGCCGAAGAAGGGCGCGCGCCGCTTGACCTCGGCCACCAGTTGTTCCGCCAAACGGTCGATCTCGGCGTCGCTCAGGCTGCGGAAGCCGTTCCAGACCGCGGCCCCGGCCGGGTTGCCGTCGGTCGACTCGCCGCCCCGCGGATCCAGAAAGCGCGGGAACGGGGTGGCGGACTCCGAGCCGAAACCCGTGTCGCGGGTCGAGGCCAGCAGCGCCTTCCACGCTTCCTTGCTGACCGAATGCACGTTGAAGCCGCCCTCGAGGCTCAGGCGGGACGCGGCGCGATGGAAATCCACGAGGTCGTCCGCCGCTTCCCCGTCCCGCGAGAACACGCCGATCCGCCCGTTGGGCAAGGGTTGGTCGCCGGGAGATTTCAGGAACCCGGCCTTCGCCGCCGCCGACCCGGTCGACAGGAAATAGTGATCCCACAGCGTGTGATTCAACTCATAACCCAGATCATAGACCATGTTGTTATCATTCGGCTTTTCGAACAGGATCTGCCGGGTGAGCATGGCCCAGTATCCGGTGTCGCCCTGGCCCTGCGCCCAGCCGTAGGCGTTTTGGTTCCAGCCGCCGTTGGCGCTGTCCCGCGAGCTGGTGAGCGGCGGGCTGGTCCCGGTCCGCGGGACCCGCGGATCGGCGAGCGAGTTGCCGATCGCGTAGCTCGGGTGCCAGCCGAACTCGGAAACCTTCAGATGCCGGAGATAGCCGAGGGACGGGATGCCGGTCTCCTGCCGCGGGACTTCGAAGAGCACCAGCGCGTCCGGGCCTTCCTGGGGAGGTCCGAACGGAAAGCCGAGCTTTTTGCCATTGCCCGAGCGCGGCGCGAGATCGCTCCAGGACACGGCTTCATCGAAGGCGTCGCGGGTGTAGATTCCGTGGAAATACGGCGGCTCGGTGCTCAGGTTGTCCCACGGAGTCCGGCAGAAGTACGCAGCGCGGGGGTTCCAGTTCGCGATGGCGGCCGACTGGAGATGCCGCGGGTGGCGGCTGAGTTGCCCGGACGCCTGCTCGTTGGAGGGATGTTCCCGCCACCAGCGCAGCCGGAACCCGTCGCGGGTGCGGACGTCGGGGATGGCCCCGGCGGGCAGGACCCCGCCGGGACCCGTCAGCCGGTGGACCGGCACCTCGGTGCTCGAAAGCCATTGCAAGGGCAGTTCGTCGCCACCGCCCGCCTGCGCGGAAGTGTTCGCGTAAACGATCTGCGGCATGCTGTCGAAGGCGGCATCGGTGATCGTGCGGCTGCCGGCATTCTTGAGGGCCATCAGATAGTTGTCGGCCCCCGACTCGCGGCCCGGCCTGGGAAACTCGAGGAATTTCACCGGTGCCTGGGAATGCGTCCGCTCCATGTCCTGGTAGTAATAGCGGGTCGGATCCGGGCCCACCGTCGGCGACAGCAGGTTGTTGGCGATCCCGTCCAGCTCGTAGCGGCCGTTGCGGGCCGCGCTGAAGACCAGCGTCTCGCCGGCGGCGAGCGTCACCGCGGGCAGGGTCCACAAGACCGTGCCGCGATAGTGCCCGGGATGACGGTTGCCCGTCACCGACCCCCGGCCGAAGGGGATGCCTTCGTCGCGGATCGAATCGTCGATCCTTCGCAGCCGGACCTGCTTGTTGCCGTTCAAGAACAACTGGGCGACCATCTGGGGGAGTTTCAAGTCGATGTTGTAAGGATTCCAGAGCACCACCCGCGGATACATGCAGAAGCGCAGGACCCATGAACTGCCGGCGGCGCTGCTCGCGGGAAAGGTGGCCAGATTGTAAAAGATCGAACCCTCCACCAGGACCGGGCTCAGGTTCGGTTGTTCGAGCGGGAGAAACGACGCGGGAGCCATGTTCGCCTTGTCGTAGACGTTCACCCCGTCGTTCATCGAGTTGAGCAGGGCGGAATCGCGCAAGGCGGCGGGAGGAACCAGGTCGGCGCTCCGCTCGGTGAAGGCGGTCCGTTCCGCCTGCTGGCTCCAGCGCCGGAGCAGCCCGAAGCAGGGCGCGATGTCGCGGTAGCGCTGGGCGTTCCAGGTCAAACCTTCCTCGCGCGCCGCCTGGGCGTTCGCGGGCCCCGCCATCCGGTCGAGGTCGGCGAGCCCCGGGGAAACCGTCTTCCGCCCGTCGCTCAGCGGCGGGATGGTCCCGGAGCTTGCCAGATAGGCGGTCAAGTCCCGCTGCAGGCCGCCGTCGCGCACGTTGGCCAGGACCGCGCGCGAATACGTCGTCAGGTCGTGGAAGCGGCGCCTCGCCGCATCCTCGCTGACGCCCTCCAGCAAGCCGAGGGTCGGCAAGCTGGCAAGGCGGTCCGTTTCATGCCCGCCGATCGTCCCGAAGCCTTCCACCAGCTCCTCCCCGACATCCTGGGCATGGACCAGGCGTTCCAGTCCGGCCGCTCCCGCGCCGAGGTCCGTGCCGCGATGCGGATCCGCCCGTCCCACGTTGGCCTTCACGCCGAGGTCGCCGATCCAATAGGCATAGGAACCCGTCGCGGGAGCGGAACCCGGAACCGCGACCCGTTTCGCGAACACGTGGTCCGCCGGATCCGCGACCGATCCTTCGGCGACCAGATGGACCGCCTTGTCCCCCAAATCCGCCGATCGCGCGTCGAGCCAGGCGGCGGACCGTCCGCCTTCATTGCCGCTGACCAGAAAGTTTTCGACCTTTTCGCGGGCTTGCCAGTTCCCCGTGCCGCGCCGGTCGCGCAAGCCGCCGGCCCGGTCGTCGCGCAGCCACGGCGTCTTCCCGTCGGTCCATTCGGTCGACCACACCGCGGTCCAGTGCGGATGCCTCACGCCTTCGATCCCGGCGGTCGCGGGGTCCCCGTCGAGCACGGCGGCCGCGGCCGAGACCCGGCGGTCGGGCCCCAGCGACCGCTGCAACTCCCCCAGCGCGATCGCCAACCCGAGCCGCGCGTTGGCCCGCGCTTCCTGCCGGGCGAAATCCGCGCTCGCCGTGCGCAGCGACAGGGACGAAAGCGTCAGCAGCCCGACCGCCACCACGACCAGCAGCACGAGCAGCGACAGCGTCAGGACGAGGGCGAAGCCAGCTCGTGACGAAATGCGGGATGGTGGGGACTTGAAGGAATCCACTGGGTTTGATCCTGAACGCGGCCCAGCCCGGAGATCTCATCGAATCCGATGAACAATCAAAGGGTTGAAGACCACCTGAGTCGGGAAAATAGCCTCTCCCTCCCCGTGACCAAGCCAAATCCGTTCCATTCCATCGTCGCTGCGGGCGGCAGCGAGTCAAGGAGCCACGACACTCCTGTCGTGACGCGAGGCGGGATGCGGCAGGATCGCGACGCACGCGCGCAAGCCTCCGCGTCCAACCGCCGTCACCCCGGCAGTGGGGTGGCTCCTTGCCGCCCGCTCACCCGATCATCGCCTCGTAGCCCGCGGCATCGAGGAGTTGCTCAAGCTGTCCGGCGTCCTTGATCCTCAGCTTGAAGATCCAGCCCTTGCCGTAGGGGTCGGTGTTGACCAGCGAGGGATCGGCCTCCACCGCGGGATTGACCTCCACCACCTCGCCGGAGACCGGCGCGTAGATGTCGCTGGCGGCTTTCACCGATTCGACCACCGCGGTCGGGTCGCCGACATCGACGCTCTTCCCCATGGCCGGCAGCTCGACGAACACGACGTCGGTGAGCTCTTCCTGGGCATGATCGGAAATACCGACGGTGGCGGTATCGCCCTCGACGAGGACCCATTCGTGAGAGGTGTTGTAGCGGAGGTTTTGCGGGACGTTCATGCGGGTATGGGAGTTTATGCTTTCGGCGCGGCGGGCTTGTAAAACGGTTTCTTCACGACCTTGGCCGGGAATTGCCGGCCGCGGACATCGACCGCGAACGCGGTGCCGACCTTCGCCATGGCGGCGGGCACGTAGGCCATGCCGATGCCCTTGCCGGTGCTCGGGGAAAGGACGCCGCTGGAGAGTTCCGCGACCACCTGGCCGGCGGCGTCGAGCACCGGGTAGTGGGCGCGCGGCGGAGCGCCCTTGTCGGTGTATTCGAGGGCCACCAGCCGTTGCGCCGGGCCGTCGGCCTTCTGCCGCGCCAGCACCTCGCGGCCGATGAAATCGCCCTTGTCGAGATCGACGAAGAACCCGAGCCCGGCCTCGATCGGCGTGCGGTCGGGCGAGAGGTCGTTGCCGTTGAGCGGATAGCACATCTCGAGCCGCAGCGTGTCGCGCGCGCCCAGCCCGCAGGCCTTGGCCCCGGCAGCGATGAACTTTTCAAACCACGCCGCGCCTTGTTCCGCGGGGCAGAAGAACTCGAAGCCGTCCTCGCCGGTGTAGCCGGTGCGGCAGACCACCGCCGCGCCGCCGTCGATGGCGAAGCGGGCGAGCCCGTTGCGCGGCGGCAGCGCCTGGCCGGGGCAAACCTCGGCGAAAATCTCCGCCGAGCGCGGCCCCTGCACCGCCATCCCGGCCCACAGCGCGCTTTCGTTGGCGAGCGCGACATCCTCCGGCTGGTGCTTGGCCATCCAGTGGAAATCCTCGTCGATCATCGACGCGTTCACGACCAGGAAGAACGACTCCGGGCCGGTGCGGTAAACGATCAGGTCATCGATCACCCCGCCGCGCTCGTTGAGGAGGAAAGAATACTGGCCCTGGCCGGCTTCGAGCTTGGCGACGTTGTTGGCCAGCATCCGGTTGAGCCATCCCAGCGCGCCGGCGCCGCTGACAACGAACTGGCCCATGTGCGAGATGTCGAAAACCCCGGCGGCCCCGCGCACCGCCGCGTGCTCGTCCATGATGGCGGTGTATTGAACCGGCATGTTCCACCCGGCGAACGGCACCATGCGGGCACCGAGGCGGAGGTGGAGCGCTTCCAAGGGACTGCTCTGGATGATGCTCACCGGGCCAGCCTGTGGAGGGCCCCGCGGCTTGTCAAACCGCGCCCCGCCGGGGGGCGGGAAATTGACCGATTCTAACGCCGCTGCCGCGATTCGTAGACCTTCTGCATCGTGTCGAGGAGGTCGGAAAGCCGGTCGCGGCGGGGCGGCCGGGGACGCAGCTCGAGCTCCTTTTTAAGCCGCATGTAGTCGTCGAACTCGCCGCTGAGACTGCGGGCCCGCGAGATCTCGAAGTAGTCCATGTAGTCGCGCGCCTGCAGCGCCCGCTCGACCCGGATCTGCCGTTGTTCCGCCAGCCCGGCCAGACGCTCCGCGATCTCGTCCGTCTCGCCGTTCACCAGATCGCGCAGGATCCGCTGGTATTCCTCGATCAAGGGGTGGTAGGACGGGAAGCGCCGGTAGCTCAGGCGGATCAGCGCGTGCTCGGCGGGGCGCACGGCCTCCCCGCGCTCGCCGGCGTCCAGCGCGGCGATGGTTTGCCATTCCTCGATCCCGCGGTTCACCGCGTTGCCGTCCTCGTCGCGGGAATGGAACTGCAGGGCTTCCACCAGGGCCAGCTCGGTCTCGCGGATCGGCAACACTTCGGACAACTGGGGCTGGACCAGCTTGGCCAGCGTCAGCGCCCACCACTTCGCCAGGCTGCGTTCGGAGAGGTTGAGATCCGGGAAATGCTTGCGCAGCAGCACCGGCATCTCCCCCGAAAACCGCGCCGCCTCGCCACAGAACGCGCGGAAGGAGCCGCGGCCGCCGGGCTGCTCGAGCAGCGCCATCACCAGCGCGCCGGACAGGGCGCGGAAGGCCAGCCGCGACGCGCCGTCGAGCTGGTTGAAGCTCCGCTCCGGCAGCTCGAACAGCTCGTCCATGGTGAAGCCGCCGCCGCGCTTGAAAACCCCCTCGTAAATCCGCCGGTCCGCCCGGCCGGTCCGCCATTTCGCGGCTTCCGCCAGGCCTTCGACCAACCACGGCCGCACCACCAGCGGGTCGGTGAACTCGCCCGGCTTGACGTCGCGCAGCGACCGCTCGTAGAGCAGCACCGTCAGCGCCGCCCGCTCCAGCAAATCGTGATCGATCCCGCGCTCCGGATCGATCCGGATCCCCAGCACGAAAGCATCCGCGGTGTAAACCAGGCCGTAGTCCACCGGCCGCTTGCCCGGGCCGGCGGCGATCGTGATGTCGACCGGCACCTTGAACGGATCCACCCCGCCGCCGGTGTTTTCAAAAAAGCCCGCCCTCTTCGCCGCCCGCTTTTCGGCATCGGTATCGCGGTCCCGCAGCAGGGCCTCGAAGTCCTCCTTGCGCTGCTCCAGCATCAGCGCCACCGAACTGCGCTGCGCCTGGCCGCCGCCGGAAACCCGGAACATCCCCGAGCGGCTGATCGCCCGGGTCTCAGCCGCCGCTTGCTCGAGGTTGCCGCCGGGGACCACCGCCAGCGGCGGCTCGTCGACCGGCAGCGCCAGCGGCGGCTCGTCGAGCGGCAGCGCCGGCAGCGGCTCGACCGGCAGCGCCGGCGGCGGCCCGGACGGCGGCAGCGGCGACGGTTCGGCCGCGAGCGCCAGACCGGTAGCGACCGCCAGCAAACCGAGCCGGATGAAATCAGCGATCATCGGAAGTGACTCAAAACGACCCGCCCGCGCCGGGCAGTTCCACATCGTCGCCGGGCCGCGGATCGAGCACCAGCTTGCCGTCGCTGAGGGTGATCCGCGTCATTTCCTCGAAGCCCAGTTCGAGTTCCTTGGCGTAGCTGGCCGCCAGCTTTTCAAACGCGGGCAGCACCAGCAGCAGGAAGCCCTGGGGCACCACCAGTTGGCCGAAGCGGCCGCCTTTGACCAACCGCTCGGCGCGCGGGAGTTCCGGCAGGAAGGCCCCGCCGTCGCGCAGCACCGTGGTTTGCGTGGTGCCTTTCATGTCGAGCGTCTGCTCGACCCGGACGAACATCGAGAGGGTCAGCGGCTGCCCCATCACCGAGCGCTCCATGATGATCTCGGCCCGGCCTTCTTCCAAGCGGACCCGGACGCCTTCGAACGCCACCTTGCCGGCGAGAACCCCGCCCTGCTTCGCCTCCAGCGTCTGCCGGAGGTAGCGGTTGATCTCCTCCTCGGTCAGGGTGACCTCGTAGCTCCGGTCGATCGCGCTCTGCAACACCGCGCGCAGGTCGCGCGGCCGGTTGGCGTCGGCCCCCTTGATGTCCGACAAATCTTGCGGCTGGACGATGAAAAACACCGCCGCCGCCATGCCCGCCATCCCGGCGAGCGCCACCAGGGCCGCGAGTTTACCGAGGCAACTTCCCTTGGGTTTCAGCTTCTCTTCATCGTCCATGCCGGGACGCGTAACAGACGCCCCCGGGTTTGGGAAGCGCGCTCACTCGCCGCTTTTGGAAGGCACCGCCGGGGCCGCCGGCGCGGCGGCGGGGGCCGCGGGCGCGGCCGGCGCGGCGGCGTCGGCCGGTTTGGCCGCGGCGCTGTCCTGCTTGGCACCTTGCTGGTAGGAGTCCGAACGGTAGTCGGTCTGATAAAACCCCGATCCTTTGAAAATCAGGCCGGCACCGGTCCCGAGCAGGCGCTTGACCGTGCCGCCGCAGCCCTCGACCGGGCAATCCTGCAGCTTCGCATCGTTCATGCTCTGGTAAACTTCGAAGCGGTGACCGCAGCTCTGGCAGACGTAATCGTAATTGGGCATGGCGTGTTCGTCGCGAAACGGGGCACACCCTTAGCAGGCGATCCCGCCGGTGCAAGCCGCGCGACTGCTTCTCCACCCCAGCCTCAAGACCCATTGAAGATTGATGAACGACGACTGCCGATTTTTGATTGAAGACGCCGGACCACGGGTCGGGCGCGGTTCGCACTCCTTCATCTTCTCCCAAATCAAAAATCAGCAATCCTCAATCGACAATCGTCAATCGCAGCCGGGATGGCACGATCCCGGGACCCGCCCACTTCATCACCCGAGGGAGAGACGCCGGAGATCCCACCGCGCCGCGGAAACCGCGGATTCCTGATTCCCCGACCTTTCCGCTTCCCCATCCCGCGCATCTGGTGTTTTCTCCCGCCCGCAACCGATTCCCATGGAGCTCGACCTTATCGACGTCCACTTCGACCTGAAGTCCATCAAACCCCGCGAGCTCGAGGAGGCCCTCGAGGACCCGTTCGGTTTGCGGCTCCTCCCCGACCAGGAAAGCGGTGAAAGCCGCTTCTACGCCCTCGGCCGGACCGTCGCCGACCGGCTGCTGTTCGTCTGTTTCTGGACCGACGGGAAACGGACCCGTGTGATCGCCGCCCGCCCGATGAGCGCCGGCGAATCGCGCTTCTACGAGCGGAAATACGCCGAGTTCAAATGAGTCAGCCCATGCAGCCCATCTCCCGCTGGTCGGACATCCCGGCCTTTGAAGACGAAGAAGCCGAGGCCCGCTTCTGGGAAACCCACGAGCTGGACCCGCGCCTGATGTCGGGCTCGATCCACGAACCGGACTCCCGCGAATCGACCACCATCACCCTGCGCTTCGACCCGCGGATGCTGTCGCGGATCAAGCGGATCGCCCGCTCCCGCTTCCTCAACTACCAGTCGATGATGAAGCAGTGGCTGGCCGAGCGGTTGGAAGACGAGCTGCGCAAGCAGTGAGCCACCCCGCCGCCCGATGCCCCGCCTGGTCCGGAGTTCATTCCTGTGGTTCGCGGCCTCCGCGCTCTGGTTCGGCATCCTCTGGTGGCTGTCGTCGCGGGTCAGCCATCTCCCGCCGGGCATCGAATTCCCCCATCGCGACAAGGTCCTGCACTTCGGCTATTATTTCGGCGGCGGCCTGATTTTCTCCGCGTTCTTGTATCGCCTGTCGCCCGACCTGCCCCGCTGGCGGCGGATCCTGGCGCTCACCGTAATCGTCGTCGGGCTCACCGGCGCGCTCGACGAGTGGCACCAGTCGCACGTCCCCGGCCGCACCGGCAATGACCCCGGCGACCTCGCCGCCGACCTCGCCGGCGCGGTTGCCGGCGCGCTGGTCTTCCGCCGCGTCCATCGGCTGATCGCCTGAGGCCCCTCAACGCGCCGCCGCCTTCAGTTCGGCGAAGCGGCCGCGCATCGCGGCGAGGCGTTCCTTGTGCGCCGGATCATCGACCAAGTCCTTCTCCTCGAACGGATCCGCCTTCAGGTCGAACAACTGGTCGCGGTCGAAATCCGGCCAACGCATGAATTTCCAGTCCTTCCGCACCAGCGCCTCGGAGGCCGGGATGAAGCTCTTGTTCATGATGATCGCGTGCTCGTAGAAGAACTCGTCACGCCACTCCGGCCGCTCCTTCGCCAGATAGAGCGGCGACAAATCGCGGCCCTGCATCCGCGCCGGCACCGCCACCCCGGCCGCGCCGAGGCTGGTCGGGGCGAGGTCGACATTCAGCGCGAATTCATCGTTGGTTCCCGCCATCCCGGCCGCCCGCGGATCCCGCACGATCAAGGGCACCCGGATGCTTTCCTCGTGCGGATACCATTTGTCCGCCAAGCCGTGCTCGCCGTGGAAGTAGCCATTGTCGCTGGTGAAAATCACCAGCGTGTTCTCCCGCAGGCCCTGCTTTTCCAGTTCGGCCAGCACCCGGCCGCAGGTCGCGTCCACCTCGCTCGCGAGCCGGTAGTAGTTCTTCATCATCGTCTGGTACTTTTCCGGCGTGTCGAAACGCCAGTGCCAGCGGTTGCGGCCCTCGTTCTTCTCGTTCGCGATGAAGGGCGGCAACTTGCGGAACGCTTCCTCGGTGGCGGTCTTCGGCAGCGGGATGGTCACGTCCTCGTAAAGCGCCATGCTTTCCGGCTGCGGCAGGAATTGCTTCGGATTGTGATCCTCGGCGTGAGTCGCGAAAAACGCCAGCGTCAGGCAGAAGGGCTTGTCCTCAGGCCGGGTCCGCAGGAACTCGAGCGCGTCGTTCTCGTTCTTCTTCGTCACGTGGATCTGCGTGCCGTCGGGCTGCTTGATCCAGTGGGTGCCGGAGTACGAACGGCCGAAATCGAAGTGTTTCGCCGGAAAGGGCCCGTTGTGCCATTTGCCGATGTGCCCGACATGGTAGCCGTTCGCCCGCAGCAGGCCCGGATAGGTCTCTTCCCACGGCGTTTTGAAGGCCTTGAACCCGGGATTGCCGTGGCGCGACATCCACTGCCCGGTGAACAGGGACGCGCGGCTCACCCCGCAGATCGAAGTGGTCACGCAGGCTCGGGTGAAGCGCGTCCCCTCGCCCGCCAGCCGGTCCAGATGCGGCGTCTTGAGCACCGGATGCCCGGCACAGCCCAAGGTGTCGTGGCGCCAGTCGTCGGCATAGAGCACCACGATGTTCAGCGGCTTCGCGGCCGCGGCGGACGAAAGGCAAAGTCCGGCGGCGAGCGCCAGCAGCGGCTTCAAGGCGGGATGGATGGATTGCGGAGTCATGAAGATGGGTTCGCGCCGGTGATCTCGGCCAGGAGTTTGAAAAACCCGCGTTTGCGGTCGGAGGCGATGCCCCAGTTCACCGGAGGCGACTGGTAGCCTTCGGCCGGACCTTCGCCTTTCCGGCGGTAGTCGAACCAACCCCAGGAGACATGCTCCGCAAGGGCGGCGGTGAAGTTGTTGAGCGGCTGGTCGAAGTTCTCGTGGTCGTCCTCGTTGAACAGGATCGGCATCGGCCGGTAGCCCGGGACCGCCCGGGTCTGGCGCACCATCTCGCCGATCCGCGCCGGATCCTTCACGCCGTTGCCATGCAGCAACAAAAAGTCCGACGCCCGCACCACGTTCTCTTTCGGCACGCTGCCGCCGCCGTAGCTGGTGCCCGCCAGCAGCCGGCGCCCCGCGCGCTCCATCCCGCGCACCCGCAGGATCAACTCGTGAACCCGCGCCGGCTTCAGGATCTCGTGATCGTAGGCCGCGACATTCGTCTCGTTGTTCACTTCGACCAGCACGTTGCGCCAGCCCCCGTCGAGCACCCAGCGGGTCGCCGTGTCGGTCGCCTTCAGCACCGCCGCCTCGTCGCGCAGCTCCTGGTCCTGGCCGAAATAGAAGTAACCGAGAATCACCGCCATCCCCTGCCCGTCCGCCGCGTCGAGCACCCGCCGCATCCGGTCCGCGAATTCCGGCCGCAGCGCCCCTTCCGGCGTGAAGCCGCCGCTCCGCCAGGTCTGCTGGCGGGAGTAACCTTCCGGCGAGCCGCCCTGGAAATTCACCGTGACCGCCAGCAAACCCCGCGCTTTCCACTCCGGCAGCGCGGCGATGAATTCGCGGACGTTGCGCTCCGGGTCCCACCTGCCCGTGTCCGGATAAGCCCAGCGCTCCCGGGTCTCCGGATTCAGATCGTCAAAGGTCGCCTGCACCATCCGCGAGTTCAGCAGCAGCCCCTCGATCCGGTGGCCGTTCCACGTTCTCCCGGCATAGGTCGGCCGGCCGTTCAGATGGAAATCCGCGCCGACGATGGTCAACACGGTGTTCCCCGCACCCGCGATCCCCGGAACCCACAGGGCTGCCAGTAAAAACAATCGAAGAAATCGGCGGGTGCGGGTCATGACGGGGATGCGCGAAGCAATTCCTTCTTACTGCCGGAGGCAACGATTCCTGTCCATCGGATTTGCCCCGGGTCCCGGAATCCGCCGGTCACGACGCGAAACGCCCCGCCCGGAGAAAGTCCGGCCGGGGCGTCGATTCGCGGGGGAAAATCAGAATTCCTTGCCGGCGCGCAGGCCGCCGTAATGAGCCTCGGTGTCGCTGCCGCGGATCTTCCAGGACATCTGGTAACCGAGAATTGCAACCAAGGAGTCGACGTCCTGTTCGCCGAAGAAGCTCGCTCCGGGGCCGACCTCGGTGTAGGCGTCGACCGTGCCCGTGATGTAACGCAGGCCGGCATAGGGACCGTGGACAAAGTCCTCGTCGCCGTAGCTCAGGCCGATGTTGAACTCGAGGGTGTGGGTGTCCGCGTCGGGCGACCCGGAGGCGATCCCGCCGCCGCTGTTGCGACGGGTCTGGTAGGAATGCATCCCGTAGCCATACATCAGGCCGGCCCACAGGCCGGCCGAGTTGAGAACATCGGCGGCATAATACGAAACATAGGGAACCAGCGCAACCGAGTCGATGTCGCTGCTACCCGCCGAGCCCATTTCCAGGTCGCCCTGGGCCGCGGACAGGCCGAACCCGGCGCTCCAGTTGCGGTTGAAGCGGTATTCGACACCGACGGTTCCGCCATACACCTCGAGCGAGCTTTCGTCCGCACCGGCGACCTCGAAACCACCGCGGGTCACGCTCCGGTGCAGATCGTAGCGGTCATCCCGGTCATGCCGCTTCCGGCGGCCGCGGTATTCCCCGTCGTGATCCTCCGAGTAATAGAACAAGGACCCGAAGACCTCCCAGCGGTTCGGCTGCGGCACGGCCACCGCGGCGACTTTCGCGCCGCCTTTGGCCGAACTGCCGCCTTTGCCCGAGGGCGCGACCGCCACTGCCGGTTCGGTCAGGCTGGTGCCCGGACGAATCCCGGCGCGGTTGCGGTAAAGATGGCTGCCGACGTCGCGTGCCGATGCCCGGCCGCGAATCGGTCGCCTGGATTCGCAAGGACTCGGTCGCCCTCGCCCGGCTGCGGGCGATCTTCGACGGCTCCGGCGGTTTCGACAAGGCGACCGTCGACAAGCTGCTCGCCGAAACCGGAGTCCCGCTGGTGCTCGCCTTGGTCAAGCGCGACACCAACGACGGCCGCAGCTTCATCGAAATCGAGGACTTCACCGCCGTCGGCTGGGGTCCCGCCGGCCGCTGAGCCCCGGAATCCGCGCGACAAGCCGCCGCGTTCTGCTTGATTGCCCCGAACCATGCTCAAACTCCCCGCCGTCACCGGTCTGATCCGCCGCCGCCTGCTGGTGAACTACCGGGTCGATCCCGCCGCGCTTGGGAGCATCCTGCCGGCCCGCTTCCGGCCGAAACTCCACCACGGCCACGCCATCGCCGGGATCTGCCTGATCCGGCTGGAAAGCATCCGCCCGCGCGGCTGGCCGGCCTGGAGCGGCATCACCAGCGAGAACGCCGCCCACCGCATCGCCGTGCTCTGGACCGAT
>CAMCYK010000020.1 GCA_945883695.1 Akkermansia muciniphila
TTCATCCACAGCGAGACCTCGACCGGCGTGCTCAACGACCTGGCCGGGATCGCCGCCGTGGTGAAGTCCTTCCCCGACACGATGCTGATCGTCGACTGCGTGTCCTCGCTCTCCACCGTGCCGACCCCGATGGACGGACTCGGCATCGACGTCATGCTGGCCGGCGTCCAGAAGGCGCTCGCGCTGCCGCCGGGGATGGCGGTGTTCGCCGTTTCGGAGGCCGCGATGGAGCGCGCCAAGGGCACCCCGAACCGCGGCTACTACTTCGACTTCGTCGAGTTCGCCAAGAACGCCGCCGTCAACAACACGCCGTCCACCCCGGCGATCTCGATCCTCTTCGGCCTGCAGTACATCCTCGGACTGATTGACAAGGAGGGCATCGCCGCCCGCCACGCCCGCCACGCCGAAACCAACGCGATGATCCACGCCTGGGGCGCCCGCCACGGCTTCGAGCAGTTCGCGCCGGAAGGCCGCCGCTCGACCGCGCTGACCTGCTTCACGACGCCGGACGGCTTCGATCTTTCGGGCTTCATCAAGAACCTCAAGAACAAGCACAACTTCCTGATCAACGGCGGCTACGGCAAGATCAAGGGCACCACCTTCCGCATCTCCAACATGGGCAACGAGACCGTCGCGACGATGCAGGAGCTGATCGACGCGATGGATGACGTGCTGGGCTGAGCGCCGAAGAGTTGGGGGGGGGGGACAAGCCCAATGACTGCGAAGGATGAGCCCGCCGACTTCACTTAAAAATGAAAAATTCGCTGGAACTCGTCGGCTACCTCGTGAAGTCTGGAGAGGTCCGCGAGGTCGTCGCTCTCGAAATCGACGGCCACTGCCCGGCACGCGATTACCTAATCGAACTTGCAGCTCACAACCCCAAGGGCTGGCAAATTCTAAGCTCCCAAATCCGTCTGAGCGCTGATGTTCACCGGCTTCAAACCCGCGACACCTTCAAGCTCCTCGATCCCTCCCGCCAGCTCTTCGAGTTCCGAACCCGCTCAGGACTCCGCCTCTATTGCTTCCTCAGCGACGACCAACTCATCTTGCTGACCAACGGAGGAAAGAAGAACACCGTCAGGGAACAGAACCGCGACATCGAAAAAGCCCGGACCATCTGCGACGAATTTAGCAGCCGGGTCGCATCCGGTGCGGTCCTTACCATTATCGAGCCATGAAACCCCGAATCGTCCGCAAAAAGGGTCACAATCCCTTGGCTGAACTTTTTCAAGCTCCCCCTTCCGCGGAGTCCGAGGCGACCTACCGCAAACTTCTTATTACCCACCGAATCCTTGAGTTGATGGAAGAAAAAGGCGTTTCCCGCAGCGAACTTGCGGCGCGGATGGGTGTGCAACCGTCGCGGGTGACGGCCATGCTCAGCGGTAGCGGCAACCTGACCATAGACACCCTCGTCCGTGCCGGCATGGCCCTCGATGCGGAACTTCACCAGACATTTGTCCCAGCCGGCAGCCAGCCGAAGCGGGTTTCATGCAAATATCTGGTGGGCCCGCAACCCGTCCCGCGTGTCGCCGAAGACCCGGCAACTTACCGTGCGAAGAAGAAGCCGTAGGCTCCGGCATGCACCCCTATTTGGCGACGGTCCCCGCCACCGGATCCAAGCGGATGCGATTTTCCTTCGCCAAGTCCTTCACGGAGCCCAGGTGCTTTCTGCCGAGGTAAACCTCACCGTCCCAAACCCGCACGGGAACAATCCCGAAGGCGCCGACCCATCGTCCCTTGCCAAAGCGCTCGCCGCTGAATCCGTATTCCACGGAAGAAACCACCTCGACCACCAGTCCGTCTTCCAGGGTGGCGCGGTCCCCCTCCGGCAGCACCAGATTTTCTCTGACCGTGTCCGGAAGCTTTCCCGCTGTCGCCGGCTTGCCGTTGATGCTGACATTCGTGCCCGCATCGGAAATGGTCACGCGGGCGTTCTTGGGTAGTGCGAAGTAGCGCAGATCGTCGAAGAACAGTCCTCCCTCCAACAGCCCCAGCCCGAATTTCACGAACGTATCGTTGTGGCGGTCGCCGGCCGCGTCGTTCGAGTGTCCCAAACTGATGTTCACGAGAGGCTCGTCGAAGCGAATCTCATGGCCGAACTGCCGGATCACATCGATTGCCATGACGTCGCTCCGTTCGTCCGCGGAAACCTCCTCGGCATCCTCAAGTGCCTCCGCGATCGCTTCACGGGCCGCCTTCTCGGCCGCCTCGTCCGCGATCAAGGGGTGCGCAACGGTGACGAGTAGCAAGCAGGTCACTCCTCGCAGGATTCGTAATGAAATTCTCATGCGCTTTTGTCCTTCAACTCCTCCTATCTCTCCGGCACGTCAAGCTTGAACATTGGTGTAAACCCACAGCCCGATTCCGGCGTATATTCTGGCAAATGAAACCGCTCCTCTTGCTCCTCGCCCTGTCCGGCCCCGCCTTTTCCGCTCCGAACGCCCTCACGGCCGAGGAGAAGAAGGAAGGCTTCACCTTGCTCTTCGACGGCAAGACCCTCGATGGCTGGCGTTCCTTCAAGGCGGATAAGCCGAAGGAGCAGTGGAAGGTCGAGGACGGCGCAATCACGCTGACCGCGGGCGGCGGCGGCGATTTGCTCACCGAGGAGCAATACGCCGACTTCGATTTCCGCTGCGAGTGGAAGATCGCCAAGCAGGGGAACTCCGGCATCATGTGGCGCTCGACCGAGGACCACCGCGCTTCCTACGAGAGCGGCCCGGAATACCAGATCCTCGATTACTTCAAGCAGGACGGCCACAAGTACACCCACGAGACCAACAAGGGCAACATCGCCGGCAGTTTTTACGACATCATTCCGGGCAAGGAAGAATGGTCGAAGCCGGTCGGCGAGTGGAACGAGACCCGGATCGTGGTGAAGGGCGACACGATCCGCCTCTTCCTCAACGGCACCGTGACGGCCGACGTGGACACCGCCACCGACGAATACAAGGCGCTGCTCGCCAAGTCGAAATTCAAGAACTGGAAGCACTTCAACAAGGCCCCGAAGGGTCACATCGTGTTCCAGGACCACGGCGACAAGGTGGCCTTCCGCAACATCCGGATCCGCAAGCTGTAAGGCTCTCCACCGTGGCTGCGGCGTCTCGCCGCGAGCCTTTCACCGTGGGCCGAAGCCGAGATGACACGCGGCAGGATGCCGCGCGTCCATCGTCATGTCGCTTTGAAAGCGACACTCCCTACCGCCAGTCCTCCGCCGCCTTCCGCAGACGCTGCTCGGTCGCCCGATCCGGCGGCCGGCCTTCGTAGCGGACGGCATAGTGGTAAGCCTGCAACTCGCTCGCGAAGTCCGGCGTCTCCGCCATCTCCGCCAGATGCCGCCGCAGCGTCCGCGAGCCGCCGAAGGGGGCTCCATGGCGGCGGCTGGCCCGCCGGAACGCCGCGAGATAACCCTCCCCGCCCGCCCGCCCGCCCGCCAGCCCCTCGACCCCGCCGCCGCCGCGGCGCGCCCGCAGCAGCAACAATCCCAGGGCCGGCAGGACGAATGCCGCCGCGAGCAGCAGCGGCGCCTTCAAGCCGCCGCCGTCCGTGAACACCGGGCTCTCGTCCGCCGCCAGCAAGTCCTCGGTCCCCGGCGGCTTGGCTGCCGCCTCCGCGGTCTCCGCCAGCTCGCGCTCGAGCGCGCCGGGCGGGGTGGGATCGAACACCGTCCAGCCGTGGCCTTCCAGCAGCACCTCGGCCCACGCGTGGGCCTCCCGCGAGCGGAAGACGAACAAATTACTACCTTCGTAGTAGGTTCCGCCGGCCCAGCCGTAGGCGACCCGCGCCGGAATCCCGAGCGATCGCGCCAGCAGCGCGCCGGCGGTCGCGAAGAACTCGCAGTGGCCCTTCTGCTCGTAAAAGAGGAAGTTTTCCAAGGGATCGAGGTTCGCCGTGTTCTCGATGCGCAGCGAGTAGGCAAGCGTGGTCCGCAGGTGGCCGCGCAGGTTGCGCAGCCGGTCCACCGTGTTCCCCTCGCCCGCCGCCAGCTTCGCCAGGCCCGCGATCCTTTCCCCCAGCGCCCCGTCCGGCAGCGCCAGCCAATCGTCCGGACCGCCGGTCGCCACCGCCGCCACGCCGCCGCGCGGCAGGTCGTCGAGCGTCCACGGCCGCGACTGGGTGCGATAGTTGTAGCCGTCGGCCCCCGGCGGCGGCAGCAGGTGCAGGCCCTCGTCGAGCCGGACCAGTTCCGGCATTTCCACCGCGACCATGCCTTGCAGGCCGGTCAGCGGATTGCCCGACGGATGGTCGGCGGCATGGAAGACCTCGCACTCGACGCCCGGCGCGCGGCGGGCCTCCGGCAGCCGCAGCCAGCCGTCGGGCCCGGCCCGCACGGTCTCCCGCGCCACCGCCCGGGTGCTCCAGGCACCGTCCTCGTAGCGGCCGAGCGCGAAGGCCCCGACGTAAATCCGGCGCTTGAGCAATTCCGCCGCCGCCGCGCCGTCGGCCGGCCGCAGGAAAACCTCGGGCCGGTTGCCCGGCTTCAGATTCGTCCGCTGCGGCAAGGGCCGCCGCTGGTGGTCGTTCCACAGCCAGTTCCCCGCCTGGCTGCCGCCTTCGCCCCGCGCCTCGCGCTCCTCCGCCGCGCCCGGCCGCCACCAGGTTTCCAGCCGTTCCGCGGCCCGCTCCAGCGGCTGCGGGGCGGCGCTGAAAAACAGCACGAACCCGCACTCCAGCGCCAGCACCGCCGCGCCGATCGCCGCGTAATCCAGCCAGCCGGCCGCCCGCCGGCTCGCCGCGATCCCTTCGCGCGGCCGCACCCGCCGGCCCCACAGGCCGAGCCCGGCGACCAGCACCAGCACCGCGACACAGGTCCGCAGCAGCACCGGCATCCGCTCGGGATGCCCGCGCAGCAGCAGGTAGGCCGCGACCACCGCGACGATGAACGCGAGGCTACGCATCGGGCGGGCGGAGCAGGAGTTTGGTCCCGGCGCGCGACGGCCGGGCGCGGGATTCGTAGCGGGTGATGTCGACCGTCACGTGGGCCCCGGGGCGGGCGAGCGAGGATTTCCACGAAGCGAGCGGCATGTCGGACACGATCAACACGCCGGTGCTTTCGTCCAGCGAGGAAAGGATGGCTTGCAGCTCGTGCGCCTCGGTCCCGGCCGCCCGCCGCGCCCGCGCCAGCAATTCACCGCAGGCCCCGAGCTGGCGGCGCTTGCCGGCCGGGTGC
This sequence comes from Akkermansia muciniphila, assembly GCA_945883695.1. Classification (GTDB taxonomy): domain Bacteria; phylum Verrucomicrobiota; class Verrucomicrobiia; order Verrucomicrobiales; family Akkermansiaceae; genus Haloferula; species Haloferula muciniphila_A. The sequence goes on from CAMCYK010000020.1 coordinate 5,168, forward strand.
GATTTCCAGCCGTCGAAGTCCGCCATCAGCCGCACCGGGATGCCCAGCCCCTGGAAATGCTTCAGCGCGCCCCAGGCGAGCGCCAGCGCCCGCTCGAAGCGGTCCGGCCGGATCAGCGCGCGGTCGCTGCCGAAGGAGTGGAACAGCAGCACCGCCTCGCGCGGATGGAAACCGGGCGGATCGAGCTCCCGCACCACCAGCCCGCCGCCGCGCGCCCGCGAACGGAGCGTCGCCGGCCAGGAAATCGTCCGCGCGGCATCGCCGGCCCGATACGGCCGCAAGCCGCGCGGCTCGCCCTGCGCCTCGCCCGCCGCCACCGCCGCGCGCGGCGTGTCGTCGACCCAGGCACCCCGCGTCAGCAGCTCGGCCGGCACCAGGGGCCGCGGAAAAACCAGCAGCCGGTGCGGACACGGACAGTGGCGGCCGGCCCGGAACAGGCCGAGCGGGAAATCCGAAACCAAGGCGACACCGGGAATTTCGTGGTCGCCCCGCAGGCCCGGCACCACCCGCAGCTCGGCGTCCGCCGCCGAATGGCCGGCGATCCATAGCGCGTGGGTCGAGGCCTCCCCGCCGCCCGGCATTTTCAGCCGGAGCTGGACGCCGAAGGCATCGAGCCCGCGCCGCGGGTTCCGCAAGGTGACCCGGAAGCGCAGCGGCTGCCCCGCCGCCGCGGCGTGCGGGCCGGACAGGGCGACTTCGAGGACCTGCAAATTCGCGCGGGCCGCCAGCGCGGAAATGCCCGCCACCAGCAGGCCGCCAGCCCCCAGCGCGGCCATCGCGCCGTCCACCCGGAGCAAGCCCGCCACCAGCAAGGCAGCCGAACCCGCGAGCAGCAGGAGCCCACGGTTTCCGAGCTGGAGTTTGACGCGCGACACGAGGGGAGGAATTAGGCTAACGCTCGGGGGCCTCGATCAGGACGTCGACCTGCTGGCCGACGTAAACCGGGGTGTCCGCGGGCTTCTGCAGCGCGAACATGACTTGCAGCACGCGGGTGTCGACCCGCTCGGTGCTCGCGCCTGTTAGAGAGACCTTCGGGATGATGTACGGCTCCACCCGGATGTACTCGAGCGGCATCGAGACCCGCGGGTCGCCCTTGAGGGTGGCGACGGCTTTCTGGCCGGGACGGATGCGGGTCGCGTTCTGCTCGTCGATGTCGGCGCGGACCTGGAGCCGGCCGGTGTCGCCGATCACCAGGGCCGGCACCTTCGGCGAAGTGGCGGCATACTCGCCGGCGCGGATGTTCACCTGCAGGACGGTGCCGGCCCGCGGCGCGTGCATGGTCAAGCGGCCGATCAGGGTGTCGAGCCGCCGGACGGCGGCTTCCGCGGCGCTGACCTGGGCGCGGGCGGCGGCGAGCTGGGCTTCGGCGATCGCCATGTCGTCGCGCGCGGCGTCGAGCTGCTCCAGGCTGATCGCCTGGGATTCGCCAAGGCTTTCCAAGCGGACGAGCTGGCGCTTCGCCTTCTCGACAAAGGCCTCCTTCACCGCCAGCTCGGCGCGCGCGACCTCGAGCAGGGCCTGCTGGTTGATCTTCTCCGCCTGCAGCTCGCGGTCGTCGATCCGGAACAGCGGCTGGCCGGATTCGATCGTGTCGTTCACCTTCACCATCACCTCCATCACCAGCCCCGGCGCGGGCACGCCGATCGCGACGTTCTCGCTGAGCGCCTCGAGGATGCCGGTGGCGGCCACGGCATGGGCGAAGGGCTTGGCGGCGGGCGGGACGGGCGGAACCGCGGCTTGCGGCAGCTCCTTGTCGCCCTGCCGGCGCATGACCACGACCATCGCGGCGATGCCGGCGATGGCCCCGAGGATGGTGGCGTAACGGAATAATTTCGAAAACATGGTGGCGAATCAGTGCGGAAGCTCGTGCTCGAAGTGGGCGACTTCGCGCGGGTCGGTGCGGTGGACTTCGATGATGCAGCCGTCGTCCATCCGGGCGATCCGGTCGGCGTAGGAAAAGATCCGGCTGTCGTGGGTGACGATGATCACCGCGCGGCCGGCGGCGCGGGCGACCTGGCGGAAGAGATCGAGCACGATCTCGCCGTTCATCGCGTCGAGCGCGGCGGTCGGTTCGTCGCAGATCACCAGCGGCGGCTCGTGGACCAGCGCGCGGGCGATCGCGATGCGCTGCTGCTGGCCGCCGGACAGCTTGCCGGGCCGGTCTTTCCAGCGGTCGCCCATGCCCACCGCCTCGAGCGCCGCGCGCGCCCGCTGGATCGCGGCCGAGGCGGAAACGCCGCGGATCAACAGGGGCACGCTGACGTTCTCGGCGCAGTTGATGGTCGGGATCAGGTTGAACTGTTGGAAGATGAAGCCGATGTTCTTCGCGCGGAAGCGGGTCAGCGCGCCGCCGCCCATCCGGTGGAGAGGATTGCCGAAAACATCGATCTCACCGGAGTCGATGCCCAGGGTGCCGGCGATCGCGCTGAGCAGGGTCGTCTTGCCGCAGCCGGACGGGCCGACCAGCATCAGGATCTCGCCGGTGCGGGCCTCGAGGCTGACGTCCTTCAGCACGTGAAGGCGCGAGGCGCCGTCGCCGAAGCTTTTGTTCAGGCCGCGGACCTCGACCGCGACGCTGTTGGAAGGCTGGGGTGAATCGGTGGCCATGGCGGTCAGGCGCGGAAGACCATCGCCGGCTCGAAGCGGCTCAGGCGGAAGATGCCGAGCAAGGCGGCGAGGGTGCAGATGGCGAGGACGATGCCCAAAGTGGCGACCGGAATGATCCACGGGATGTAGATCGGCGGCTGGCCGCGCTCCATCGCGCCCGCGGCGAACATCGCGCAGGCGGCGAGGCCGAGGCCGAAGCCGATGAAGCCGACGGTGAAGGCCTGCAGCACGAGCATCAGGCTCAGGCGGAAATTCGAGGTGCCCATCGCTTTCAGCGCGCCGAGATGCATCAGGTTGTCGAGCACGAAGGCGTAGAAGGTCTGGCAGGCGATCGCGATGCCGACAATGAGCCCGATGACCACGGTGGTGCCGAATGAAACCGGGATGCCGGTGTTGCGGACATACCACCAGATGGTCGAGGTGTTGAAGTCCTTCGGGTTCTCGCCGAAGTCCCGGTTGACGAAAGCGCGCAGGCCGGTGGCTTTCTCGATCGCGGCGGCCGCCTCGTCGACGCTGACGCCCTCGACCGGCCCGGCGATCACCGCGGACAGCATCTTGCGGGACGGCGGCGTGTACTGCAGGGCCCGTTCGTAGGTGGTCCAGACGTACGGCCCGCCGGTGAACGAGCGCTTGGCCTCGCAGATGCCGACGACGCGGGCTTCGATGTCGTTGATCTCGAAGGTATCGCCGAGGGTCAGCGGACGCGGCCGGCCCTGCGATAGCCGCTGCACCGCGAGTTCGTCGACGATCACGGCGTTCGGCAGCCGGAGGTCGGTCAGCGTGCCTTCCAGGATCCGGGTCGGCGCGCCGGCCAGCGAGGCGGAGTCGATGCCGACGAGCTGGATGGTTTTGAACGAGCCGTTGTCCATTCGCACCCGCTGGATGCCGGAGAAAACCGGCATCGCCCAGGCGACCTCGGACACCGAGCGGACGCGGGCGACGTCGGTGTCGCGCAGCGGGTTGGTTTCGTTGACCTGCTCGACCCGTTCTTCCACCACCCAGATCGGCGCGCCGACGTTTTTCAGGGTGGAAGTGGTCCAGCGCATCAGCCCGCAGAACACGCTGGTCTGTTGGACGATCAGGAAGGTGGCGAGGAACAGTCCCGCGACGAGCATCAGGTACTTGGCCGTGTCGCCGAAGAGCATTTTGAGGGCGAGGCCGTACATCGTCAGGGAGGAACGGCGCGACGGTAGCAGGTCACAGCGGGGGCGCAACGGGGATCGGCCGGAGGCCGCCGGCCGCTTTATCTCCCGCGGCCGCAGGCCGCGAAGGTAGGGTCGGACCCCCTGGGCCGACCGGAACCGAAGGTAGGGTCGGACCCCCTGGGCCGACCGGAACGGTCCCCGGCAGCCCGTTTCACCCCGCGGAACGAACCAGCCCACCCGTCGCTTCGCGGACGAGCGAGGGCGCCTCGTCCCTACCTTGCGCGGCCGGAGGCCGCTCATCTCCCGCAGGCCTCCGGCCGCTTCATCTCCCGCGGCCGCAGGCCGCCCGATCATTCCAATTCCCGCAGATGCCGCAATTGCTCGGCCTGGAGCCAATTCGCGTGCTCGACGTCCAGGCGGGTTTCGAAAGACAGACGCTCCGGGACCACCGCGTCGAAGTCGATCTGGCGCGTCCAACCTTTCTCCACCCGATGCAGGAGCGGGATCGCCATCGCGGCAAGAATCATGGCCAGCGCCATCGGGGGGGCCAGGGACCTCAGGACAATCGCGCGGTGGAGCCGGCGCTCCACCGCGCCCCACAGGTGTCCGGTGGCCAGCACGATCAGCCAGGCGAAGGGCAGCACGACCGGTAACCAGAGGGCCGCGATCATCCAATCTTCGTCCACCGACCATTTCTCGAACATTCCGGGCAAGTATTCCGCCACGGGAATCGCGGACAAGGCCAGGGGAACCAGCCACCATCCCGGATCGAAGCCGTGCCACCCCAAGGCGAGTACGGCACCCCGCCGTCCGAGCCGCCAGCGGATGGCCTGGAGCGTGCAAAGGATCACGGCAACAAAGAGCGCCGAGAGCTGGACGACCATGATGCTGAATCTCCACTCCACGATCATGAAATCCCGGGAGCGCGACCACGGGGCATGCACCAGGCCGACATAGATCAAGCCGGGAAGCGCGATTCCTGACAATGCGATCACCAACCAGTCGAAGCCGGTAAGCAAGCCCGCGAGTCGCGCGCCCAACAGCCCGCTGGATTCGCGGTGCCGCAAGGCCAACAGCAGGACCACCGCGAGTGCCAACCCGAAAAACAAAGTGACGCCATGGAACAGAAAGCGCTCCGCCATGGCATATTCGGCGAGCCTTGCACCCCTCAGTTCCCGCTCGCTCACCGGGGTCGTTCCCGGCAGGCCGCCGTAGTATCCAATGTTGCTTGCGATCCGGCTTCCCCGCCCTTCGGTGAGCGCGTCGGGCGGCGGGGAAACACGACGAGCCCTCCGCGGATCCAGGCCGTCGGCGAGGGTGGTGAACGCCAGGGCTTTCGAGGAATCTCCGAGCCGCGCGTAAGCCGACGAAAGGCCCCAGCTCCCTTCCACGATCTCCGCTCCAGCCATTCTCCCTGGATACCTCAACTCCGGGTTCCCGGCCAGCAGGGTGAAGGTCTTCTGAAACAGGGCGGCGATGCGATCCAAGGACGGCTTGTCGCCGGAGGTCGCCGCCTGGTCCGCGGCGGCCGAGAACAAGTCTCCCAAGCTTCTTAACTCAAAGGGCAATGCCATCCGGACCTCCGGATGTTCAAAGCGGAAGTTCATCGAGAGCAACTGATCCGGGTAGTCCACCGGTGCCGGCCAGCCACGCAGCCGCTCCGCGTTCAGCCGCTTTTGATAGTCGTCCAGCCGCGGCATCGAAACCACCCGCTCGAGTTCGGAAAGGATTCCGGCGAGCACCGCCGGGTCCTTCACCAGGGGACCGGAAGGAGCCGCGGGGGCCCCTGCCTTCGACGACCTGCCTCTGACTGCCGGCTCGACCGCGTCCTTGATGCGCGCGGCAGCGCCGAGCAGGCGGAACCAGCCGTTGCCGGGATCGAGCTTCTCTCCGGTTTCCACCAGGTCCACGGGCCATCGGTCGGTGACCGCCCTGACCTCGGCCGCATAGGCCATGAAATGCGCGGGATCCCCGGGATGCGCGTCCCACACCGCCTTCCATCGCGGAAGCGGGCCGCTCGCCGATAAGTCGCCGATGGCGACCAGTCGCTCGTCCGCTGGGATTCTCGCGACGATCTGCCGTTCCATCGCGGCTTCCTGATCCCCCTCGTCCCCCAGGATGAATTCCGCCAGATCGGAGAAAACCAAACTGTCCGTGGCCTGCATGGACATCAGGAGGGTTCTGAAGGAGCTTGCCGCGCTCGGCGAAAGGGCCGTCAACCAGAGAACCGCCAGCAGCGCCACGACGAGGAGCCTCCGGGTGAGCCGCAGGCGGAACGGGAAAGACCCCGCCGTCGCTTCCATCCGCGCGCGGGCCGTCTCGACCGGATCGCCTTCCGGAGGAACCGTGAGAGTGGTCGTCAACACCAGCGATTCCTCCAGCAGTTCTCGCCGTGAAGCGTCGTCGCCGAGCGGCCTCACGACGGCATCGACCCATGCCCGTTGCTCCGGCGTGAGGTTCATCTTCCTCCTACCTGCCGTGAAATTCAGGAATCCTGCAACTCCCGTGGCATCACTCGCGATGCGCGTGATCCGCCTTCACGTCCTCCCCCGCCCAGATCCGCTGCTGGGTCCAGGGCTTCGGAGGCGCGGTCCAGAAAGGATCGTCCGCCGGCAGGCCGAGGTGCTGGAGTCCGGTTGGTCCCAGTGATACTCCGGGCCGTTGCCGTAGGTCCCGTCGCCGAGATACCAGTCCTCGTGCTTGTCGAGCGCGCGCTGGATCGGGGCGATCTCGCATTCGCCGGCGCACTTCCAGAGCGCGGCCTCGACCAGCGCGGAGAAGAGCAGCCAGTTGTTCTCGCCCGCGATGTATTTCGCGCGGAGCTTGCCTTCCGGCGAGTGTCCTTCCCGCCGGGGCCGCGCAAGTTCACACCGTCCGGCGAATCGGTCCCGCCGCGGATCAAGCCCGGCGCTGGCGCCGCCAGGCCAGCAATCCGAGGCCGGCCGCGCCGAGGAGTGCCGCGGACGGCTCCGGAACGGCCACCAGGAAGCCCCGGATTTCCCCGCCGCCGTTGTTCCGGTGTGGATGTTGATGTAATATTTGCCGTTCAGCAGATCCGTTTCCTGAGCGGCCGAGAGGGTCAAACAATGAGCGATCCTCACGGCAGCCGATGCACGTCCTCGTAGTAAAGATAACTCGCCGGCTCGTCCCCCATCGCGACGAACCACTGCGGGCAGTACGGCGCCATCCAGATCGCGTCGCCGGCGCTGACCGGGTAGTAATTCTCATCCAGCCGGTAAACGCCCTGGCCCGAAAGCATCAGCAGCCCGTGCTCCATCAGATGGGTCTCGACCGAGGGCAGCGTGGCGCCGGGCTGGCAGGTGAAAAGGTTCATCGCCAGGTCGTAGCGCGAGTCGACCGGCAGCAGCGTTTGCAGCCGCGCCTTGTCGTTGCCGAGGAAGGGCTCGCCGGGGATGTCGGAGACGTGGCCGTGGACGGCGGGCGGCGGCTCGATGTTGTCGACCGGCTCGAACATCTTGCGGAAGACCGTCAGCCGGGTGCCTTCGTTGCCGTGAAGGGCGAGCACGTTTTCGGAGGGCACGAAGAGGAAACCGCCGTCGGTGAGAGTGACATCGCCGTCGTCCCACACCGCGCGGACATCGCCCTTCTCGACATAGATCGCATGCTCGTGCTCGTCGGCCGGGAACCACGCGGTGCCGCCTTCGGCTTCGTAAACGACGAGGATCTGGCTGAGCTCGGCGCCGATGGCGGGCGAGAGCAGCACGTAGGCGGTCGCCCCTTCCCAGCCGGGAAAGGCGCTCGGGACGTGGCTGTCGGGAGCGATCAGGGCATGGCGGAGCGCGACGCGGGTGCGGGTGTGGCCGAAGAGCGGGGTCATGGGAGTGGGAAAGGGGTTATCGGTCCAAACTGAGCGGTTCCAGCACCGGGGGCAAGAGCGCCGGGTGAGGGTGAACTCATTTTTAGCGTCCGCCGGGACTTCCGAGGGAGCACCGCCCGCCTCTCGCTGATCTCGCGGTGCTTCCCGCTTGATGCCGGGGGCCTTCATGGAGGCGGCCGACGAGAGCAAGCGCCGCGGCGGCGCGGCGGTGAGCTTGCGGGAAGTGATCGACAAGGCGCGCGCGGAAATCGCGGCCAAGCCGTGAGGCGGGTCAGAGTACGGGTTCCCAACCCGGCCGGTAATCGCGCTTCCAGAATTTTTCGGCGGCGGGATTGCCGATGATCTTCCCCGTCGCCGGGTCGATTCGCAGCACGCTGTCGGTCCGGTAGGCGAGGTTGCCGAGGTGGCAGAGCATCGCGCTCTTCTGGCCCTCGTCGATCGGGCTGTTGAGTTCCGCCTCGCCGCGGATGGCGGCGAGGAAGTTGCCGATGTGGGTGACGTCGCCGCTGTTCGGGCCCTTGCCTTCGCCGGTCTTCACGCCCTTCGGATCGTAGATCGTCCACGCGCTGCCGCTGATCCCGAAAGTGCCCTGGTCGCCGTAGAACAGGCACTCGTGGAGCGGTTTCTCGGCGGCGCGCGGGAAGGAGCTGCTCTGGACCCACTCCATGCCGGTCTCGCCGCAGTCGAAGACCGCGGTGCCGGTGTCCGGCGTCTCCTGGGTGTCGTCGTGCCAGTAGCGGCCGCCGGTGTAGCTGACCTTCCGCGGGTAGTCGACCTGGAGGCCCCAGCGCAGGATGTCGAGGTGATGGACGCCGTTGTTCCCCAGCTCGCCGTTGCCCCAGTTCCACAGCCAGTGCCAGTCGTAGTGCAAGTAGGGACGCAGCTCGCGATCCGCCGCGACCGGACCCTGCCAGAGGTCCAGGTCGAGCTCCGGCGGCGCGGGATGGGCGCCTTGGGGGACCGGTCCACGAGAGTTGTAGTAGAAGCAGCGCGCGAAGCGGAGCTTGCCGATCGCCCCGCCGTGCAGCGCTTCGACCGCTTCCTTCATCCAGGTCCGGCGCTGGTTGCCGAGCTGCACCAGTCGACCGTGTTTCCGCGCCGCCGCGACCAGCAGCTCGGCCTCGTGCGGATTCTGGCTGCCGGGCTTCTCGACGTAGACGTGCTTGCCCGCCTGCAGCGCGAGCACCGCCGCCGGGGTGTGCCAGTGGTTCGGGGTGGCGATGAACACGGCATCGAGCGACTTGTCGGCGAGGAAGCCGCGGAAATCGCTGACACCCCGGCAGGCCGGACCCTGCTGCGCCGCGACCGCTTTCATCGACCGCGCCAGCCGCTGCGGGTCGACCTCGGCGAGGTAGGCGATTTCCACGCCGGGGATCTTCAAGAGCGCCATGACGTGGTCGTAGCCGCGGCCGAGCCCGACCACCGCGACCCGCAGCTTGCGGCCCGCCGGCTCCGCGGCGCGCAGGACCGGAAGCGGCGAAAAAGCGGCGCCGAGCGAGAGCAAGGCGGTGCGTTGGAAGGCGGTGCGGCGGCTGATGTTCATGAGTGCTTCGGTTTCCCGGGGTCCTCCCCCTGAACGTTCGGGAAGGTTCCGGCGTTTCATTCCTCGGTCACCCGCTGGCGATTCCTTGAAATGGCGCCTCCTCGTGACCGGTAGTGGCTTTCCCATGCGTCTTCCTACCGCGATTCTGCTCGCCCTTGCTCCCGCCGCGCCGGCCGCGGCACCGCCCGACGAGCGCTTCAACATCGAGGTTCTCGCCAAGGGCATGCCGCAGCCGATGCACCTGGCCCGGCTGGACGACGGCCGGATCTTCTTCTCGGAGATCGCGGGACGGATCCGGCTCTATCTGCCGTCGACCGGCCAGGTCGAGGAGGTCGGATCGGTCGCCGTGACCACCGCCAACGAGAACGGCCTGCTCGGGATGGCGCTCGATCCCGGCTTCATGCAAAACGGCTGGATCTACCTGCTGCATTCGCCGGCCGACTACCCCGGACAGGTCCTGAGCCGCTTCACGATCGTCGGCAACCGGCTGGATCCCGCGAGCGGCAAGGAAATCCTGAAGTGGGAGGAACAGCGCCGGGAATGCTGCCATCACGCCGGGACGATGCGCTTCGGGCCGGATGGTTGTTTGTATATCTCGACCGGTGACAACACTCATCCTTTCGGCGACTCCGAAAGTTATGCACCACTCGACGAGCGGCCGGACCGCGAGCCGTGGGACGCCCAGAAATCCTCCGGCAACACCAACGACCTGCGCGGCAAGATCCTGCGCGTCCGGCTGACTCCCGAGGGCTCGTATGTCATTCCGCCGGGCAACCTGTTCCCGCCCGGCACGCCGCTGACCCGACCGGAAATCTTCGCGATGGGATTCCGCAACCCGTGGCGCTTCGACATCGACGCGAAGACCGGCGCCCTCTACGCCGGCGACGTCGGCCCGGATGCCGGCGGGCCGAACCCGGACCGCGGTCCGCGCGGCTACGACACCGTCAACCGGATCGCCGCGGCGGGCAACTACGGCTGGCCCTACGTGCGCGGCAAGGAAGCCTACCACGAGTTCGACTTCGCGAGCCGCACGCCCGGTCCGGCCTTCGATCCGCGGAAGCCGGTCAACACCAGTCCGAACAACCAGGGCGCGAAGGAACTGCCGCCGGTCCAGGAGCCCATGATCTGGTACCCCAGCGCGCCGTCCGCCGATTTCCCGCTGCTCGGCTCGGGCGGCCGCACCGCTTGCGCCGGGCCGGTCTTCCACTTCGCGGAGTCCTTCCGCGACCGCGGCGGCTTCCCGCAGCACTTCGACAGGTGCCTGCTGATTTACGACTGGCAACGTCCGTTCATGCACTGGGCCCGGCTGGGAGAAGACGGGAAACTGGCGGAGCTGTTCCCCTTCACCGGCGCCGTCCGCCTGGCGCAGGGGCAGGACGACGGCAGCGGCCGCTTCCAGATCAAGCGCCCGGTCGACATGACTTTCGGCAGCGACGGCGCGCTCTATCTTCTCGACTACGGCGAGACCTGGGGCGCGAACGCCGACTCGCAACTCATCCGGATCTCCTATCAATGGGGCAATCTGGTCCCGCTGCCGAAACTCGCCGCCCAGAACACCGCCGGCCGCGAGCCGCTCACGGTGCGGCTGAGCAGCGCCGGGTCCCGCGACCGCGATGGCGACCCGATCACCCGCGAATGGCGGGTGCAACCGGGCGACCGGCTGGTGGGCACGGGCGAGGACGCGGAAGTCCTGCTGACCGAGCCCGGGGTCTTCACGATCGAGCTGCGGGTCAGCGACGGCAAAGGCGGCAGCGCCAGCGCCAGCGTGCCGGTCACGGTCGGCAACACGCCGCCCGAGGTGGCGTTCGAAGCTCCCCGCGACGGCGACTTTTTCACCCCTGGCCAGCCGGTCGCCTGGAAGCTCCGGGTCAAGGACGCGGAGGACGGCGACTCGGCGGACCACCCGGAGGCCTTCGGCGCGCGCGCCCTGGTCAGCACCACCTGGCTCAAGGGCGGGCAAGCCGAGGTGCCGCCCGGCTTGCTGCTGATGAAACAAAGCGACTGCTTCAACTGCCATGCGGTCGAGCAGAAGCTGATCGGGCCGTCGCTGATGGAAATCGCCGACCGCTACCGCGGCCAACCCGGGGCGGAAGACGTCAGCGTCGGGCGGGTGCTGAAAGGCTCCGCCAATGTCTGGTCGCCGCTGCCGATGCTGCCGCATCCCCAGCACAGCGTCGACGAGCTGCACCAGATGGTCCGCTACATCTTCGCCCTCGAGCCCGGCAAAGGCGCCGCCGGCCTGACCCGCTCGCTCGCCGGCGAATCCGCGGCCCCGGCCGATCCCGCCATCAGCGGCGTGGTGCTCGACGCCAGCTTCACCGACGCCGGCCGCGACGCGGTGCCGCCGCTGGCCGGACAGTCGATCGTCACGCTGCGGGCCCGCCGGATCGAAGCCGAGCACGCCGCCGAAATCCACGGCTCGATGGTGCTCGGCCTCGGCGACGCGGCGGGCGGCAAAGGCATCGGCAGCATCGGCCACGATCATCACGCGAAGTTCCCGAACATCGCGCTGGATCAAAGCAGCGCCATCACCTGCCGGGTCGCCAGCGCCGGCAGCGGCGGGACGATCGAAGTCCGTGCCGGCGGCCCGCGGGGGGCCTTGCTGGCGTCGCTCGAAGTGGCGCCGACCGGGGCCTGGGACAAGTGGGTGGAAGTCACCGCGCCGCTGCCGGCCGCCCTGTCGCGCGCGGACGTCTTCCTCGTCTTTGTCAGGCCCGGGGTCGGCGGCGGCATGATGAACCTCGACTGGGTCCGCTTCGAGCCGCATTGACGGCCCTGCAATAATGGATACCCTGATGGCGTCTAGGTGTCAACCCGACCGACGAGCCTCATGAACTGCAACGACTCCCTGTTCCTCCACGCCAGCGCCGCCCAGCGCGCGGCCTTGTCCCGGCGCACCTTCCTGCAGCGCTCCGCCACCGGGCTCGGCATGGGGGCGCTCGGTTCGCTGCTCAATCCGGCGACCGCCCTCGCCGCCGGCGCGACGGGCTTGCCGGGACTGCCCCACCTGCCCGCGAAGGCGAAACGGATCATCTACCTGTTCCAATCCGGCGCGCCGTCGCAGATGGACCTGTTCGATCCCAAGCCGCAGATGGAAGCCCAGCGCGGCAAGGACCTGCCGGCTTCGATCCGCCAGGGCCAGCGCCTGACGACGATGACCTCCGGCCAGTCGTCGTTCCCGGTCGCGCCCAGCATTTTCAAGTTCGCCCAGCACGGGCAAAGCGGGGCCTGGCTGTCGGAGCTGATGCCGAACATCGCGAAGGTGGCGGACGACCTGTGCTTCGTCCGGTCGATGTACACCGAGCAGATCAACCACGACCCCGCGATCACCTTTTGCCAGACCGGCCACCAGCTTTCCGGGCGGCCGAGCATCGGGTCCTGGGTCGGCTACGGCCTCGGCAGCGAGAATGCCGATCTCCCCGCCTACATCGTGCTCACCTCGTTCGGCAGCGGCCGGCCGGATGACCAGCCGCTCTACGACCGGCTGTGGAGCGCCGGCTTCCTGCCGTCGAAGCACCAGGGCGTCAAATTCCGCAACCAGGGCGACGCGGTGCTCTATCTCGGCAACCCGCCGGGCGTCGACACCGCGATGCGGCGCGGGACCCTCGACGACATCGCCGCGCTGAACCGGCAGCGCTTCGCCGAGGTCGGCGATCCCGAGATCCAGGCGCGGATCGCCCAGTACGAGATGGCGTTCAAGATGCAGGCCAGCGTGCCGGACCTGCTCGACGTCTCGAAGGAGCCCAAGCACGTGCTGGACCTGTATGGGCCGGACGTGAAGCGGCCGGGCAGCTATGCGTCGAACTGCCTGCTGGCGCGGCGGCTCGCCGAGCGCGACGTCCGCTTCATCCAGCTGTTCCACATGGGCTGGGATCACCACGGCGGCCTGCCTAACGCGCTCAAGGGCCAGTGCCGCGACACCGACCAGGCGACCGCGGCCCTCATCCAGGACCTGAAGCAGCGCGACATGCTGAAGGACACGCTGATCGTGTGGGGCGGCGAGTTCGGCCGGACCATCTACTCGCAGGGCGCCTTGACCGCCGACAACTACGGCCGCGACCACCATCCGAAGTGCTTCACCATCTTCATGGCCGGCGCCGGCATCAAGCCGGGCCAGACCTACGGCGAGACCGATGACTTCTGCTACAACATCACCGATCCGGACCAGGCGGTCCACGTCCACGACCTGAACGCCACCATCCTGCACCTGATGGGAATCGACCACGAGCGGCTGACCTACCGCCACCAGGGACGGGATTTCCGGCTGACCGACATCCACGGCAAGATCGTCAAACCCCTGCTCGCCTGATCATGAAATTCCTCATCTCCAGGTCCTCGGCCACGTTTCCGCTGATCCTCGCGGCGGTCCCGCTCCACGCCGCGCCGAAGATTGACTTCAACCGCGACGTCCGGCCGATCCTCTCCGACAATTGCTTCACCTGCCACGGTCCGGACACCGCCAAGGTCAAGAGCCGGCTGCGCCTGGACAGCCGCGAGGCCGCGCTCGAAGGAGGAAAATTCGACGGCCCGGCGATCGTGCCGGGGGATCCCGACGAAAGCCCGCTGCTCCAGCGCATCCTCAGCACCGACGAGGACGAGCACATGCCGCCGCTCGACAGCCCCAAGCCGCAGCTGACCGACAAGCAGATCGCGACCCTGCGGCAATGGATCGCGGAAGGCGCGGAATACCAGGGGCACTGGGCCTTCACCGCGCCGCTGCGGCCGGAGCCGCCGGCGGTCCCGCCCGGCCTCGATCCGGGCAAGCCGGTCGCGCCGATCGATGCCTTCGTGCTGGCCAAGCTCGCGACGGAGGGCCTGAAACCGCAGCCGCCCGCCGACCCGCGGACCTTGATCCGCCGCGTCACGCTCGACCTGACCGGCCTGCCGCCGTCGGTCGATGAAGTCGCCGCCTTCCTCGCCGACCCGGCGCCCGATGCCTACGAAAAGGTGGTCGACCGCCTGCTGGCCTCGCCGCGCTACGGCGAGCGGATGGCCATGCCGTGGCTCGACAACGCGCGCTATGCCGACAGCAACGGATTCCAGAGCGACGGGTCGCGCCAGATGTGGCTGTGGCGCGACTGGGTGATCAACGCGTACAACCGGAACCTGCCCTTCGACCAATTCACCGTCGAGCAACTCGCGGGCGACATGCTGCCCGACGCCACGCCCGACCAGATCATCGCCAGCGGCTTCAACCGCAACCACCGGATCAACGGGGAAGGCGGGCTGATCCAGCAGGAATGGTTCGTCGAGACCGTGATCGACCGCGTCGAAACGACCGGCAACGTCTGGATGGCGCTGACCATGAACTGCTGCCGCTGTCACGATCACAAGTACGACCCGATCTCGCAGAAGGAGTTCTACCAGATGTTCGCCTACTTCAACAGCGTCGACGAGACGGGCATCCTCGCGGGCAACAGCAGCAACACGGCACCGCTTTTCCACATGGCGACGCCCGAGCAGGACCTGCAGGTGGCCGACTTGAAGAAGCAGCTCGCCGCCGCCACCACCGCGGAGAAACAAGCGCGGAAGCAGGTCGCCGCGGGGCAGGCCGCGTGGGAGAAATCCCTGTCGGCCCGCGATGCCGGGCGCCCGGCCTGGCGGGTGATCACGCCGGAATCGATGACGGCGGAAAAGGCGACGCTGGTCGCGAAAAACGACGTGGTTTACGCCAGCGGCCCGCATCCGGACACCGACACCTACACGATCCGCTTCAAGACCACCACGCCGACCGTGACCGCGATCCGGCTCGAGCTGCTAGCCGACGACCGGCTGCCCAGCAAAGGCCCGGGCCGTCACCCGAATGGCAACCCGATCATCTCCGAGCTGACGCTTGCCGCGGCCGGCCAGACGCCGGTCTTCAAGTCGGCCAGCGCGACCTTTGACCAGCCGAACTGGGAATCCTCGAAAGCCTTCGACGGGAATCCGGCGACCGGCTGGGCGATCCACCCGCAAGTCGGGAAGGATCAGAGCGCCATCTTCACCTTGGCCACGCCCTTGCAGCTGCCCGTGGGTTCGGAGCTGACGCTGGGGATCGTCCAGAATTACGGATCGGGGTCGACCCTCGGGAAGTTCCGGGTCGCGCTGACCGATTCAACCGTCACGTCCCCGCTGCCCGCGGCCATGGCGGCGATCCTTGCCAAGTCCGCGGCCACGCGGAGCCCGGCGGAGAACAAGCAATTGAACGCCCACTACCTCGGCCAATCCGGCGAGTGGATCACCGCCCAGGCGGCGACGAAGCGGGTGCGGCAGTCACTCGCCGAGCTGGAGGGCAGCGCGCCGTCGACCATGGTGATGAAGGAACTGGCCACCCCGCGCGAGGCGGTGATCCTCGAGCGGGGCGAATACGACCGGCCGGGGGCCAAGGTGGAGCGCCAGTTGCCGGCCTTCCTCCCGCCGCTCGCCGAAGGGGAGCCGAACGACCGCCTCGGGCTCGCCCGCTGGCTGGTTTCGGGGACCCATCCGCTGACCGCGCGGGTCTGGGTGAACCGCGCCTGGGAGCAGTTTTTCGGCTACGGCCTGTGCAAGACGAGCGAGAACTTCGGTTCGCAATCCGAATGGCCGAGCCACCCGGAATTGCTCGACTGGCTGGCGACCGAGTTCGTGCGGATCGGCTGGGACATGAAGGCGATGCAGAAGCAGATCGTCATGAGCGACGCCTACCGGCGCTCCGCCAAGGTCACGCCGGAATTGTTCGAGAAGGACCCGGAGAACCGCCTGCTGGCCCGCGGCCCGCGGCTGCGGCTGAGCGGCGAGACCCTGCGCGACCAGGCGCTGGCGGTGTCCGGGCTGCTGAAGGAAAAGATCGGCGGTCCCAGCGTGCGGCCCTACATGCCCGAGGGGGTGTGGGACGAGACCAGCCGCTACGGCGACCTGCGCGGCTACAAGCACGAGACGGGCGAAGGGCTCTATCGCCGCACGCTCTACACGATCTGGAAACGCAGCGCCGGCCCGCCGACCCTCCAGTTATTCGACGCGCCGACCCGCGACATCTGCACGATCAAGCGGGGCCGCACCAACACGCCGCTGCAAGCGCTCGCCCTGTTGAACGAGGTCACCTTCGTCGAGGCCGCCCGCCAGCTCGCCCAGCGGATGATCACCGAAGGCGGGGCGACACCCGAGTCGCGCTTCAACTGGGCGATGGAACACGTGCTCGCGCGGCCCGCCAGCGCAGGCGAACTCGCCGTCCTCGGCAAAGGCCTGGCGTCGCGCTTGGCCGAATTCCAAGCCAGGCCGGAAGAAGCGGCGAAGTTGCTGGCCTTCGGCGAAAGCAAATCCGCCCAGGCCACGCCCGAACTCGCCGCCTACACCCTGATGGCCAACGTCATCCTCAATCTCGACGAAGTCATCACCCGCGAGTGACCGGGGAGGCCATCCCCCTTGGACTGCGTGCAGCCCGCTGCCGCTTTCTTCCGCCAGCCTGCTCTGCCCCTTATCCACAACTTTTGATCCAAGCCCCTACGGGGCGAGATGAACCCCTACGGGGCGAGATGAGCCCCAACGGGGCGAGATGAGATAGCCCGGGGCAAGCAAAGCGCAGCCCCGGGTTCATGGGTCCGGTTTTTGGCACCCTGAAGGGGTGCGATGGGGCCGGTACGACAGGACGCCCTGTGCCACCCGCCCCATCCCGCACTTTCAGCGCGGCGGACGGGCGTCGCCCGATCCCGGGGCTGCGCGTTGCTTGCCCCGGGCTTTCTCATCTTGCCCCGTCAGGGCGAAAATCCGGAACCCCCGGACTTGTGGGTGAGCGACCGGGCCTGCTGACTTGCTTCTTGCCACCCCCTCCCGCCGCGCTAAAAGTTCAGCGTGATCGGAAGCCGCGAAATCATCGCCCTGCCTGCCGCATATTCAGGTGTTATGCAGCACGCCGCAGAAGCACCGCAAATGCAGCGTGCGGTAGAATAACACTGTTCTGCATGAAAATTATAATTCACACAACAATTGTTGCGCTGATCGCCCTTTCCACAATGGCTAAGGGGGACAGTTATCTTTTTACCCTCACCCAGGAGCCTGACCTCAAAAAGGCCAAGATTGAAGGGAACCGTTTGCACATTTCAGTCGATTTGAAACGTCTACCGAATCCGGAGGTAGGGGGAATCGAAGTCGAGCCCAGTGACAATGATGGATTCGTCATAAGAACCTACATCAAGGCGATACCGGAGCGTGGGTGGTTTCCCATGCTCAAGTGGGAGGACCAGATCATTGAACTGTCGAAGGTAACAAACAACGGACCCAATTTCGCTTCGTATTTCGAGATCGAGTTCAAGGAGCGGAAGGACGCTGTTGCCATGGCTAAGAATCTTGCGACACTATTCAACGTGCCTGGGAAGCGCGTGGCAACCGGAGAAGTCAAAGAGGCAGAAGCCGGCTCTGGACAACCCGCTACCCGATCCCAGTCGAAGTCGGAGGGTAGCCAGAAACCTCAACCTGAAGCGGAGGAGCCGAAGGATGATGCCCGTGCGAACGATCAACGGTTGGAGCAGACCGACGACAAGGCGAAGCGCGTGATCGCCCAGCTGGAGAACATTGAGGTCGATGATGTTTCGTTCGAGAAGCTCACCACGGCTGAAGCAATGGGCTATCTCACGAAGAAGGTCGTCGGTAACAAAGGTGGAGGTGTGATCCATTTTGTGATCCGAGGAGCCGACCAGGCAAAAAGAGTTGGAATCACGAGCAAGAGCCTGACTTTCGCGAAGGCAGTCGATGAGATTTGCCGGCAGTCAGGCAGGGTGTGGAGGATCGATTTCAACGAGACTTCAGGCGCGCCCTTTCTCGTATTCATAAACAAGAAAGACCCATCGGGTCCCGGGAAGTAGTTCGCAAAGGCAGGGTCGGACCCATGGGCCGCCCGCAGACCCCAGGTGCGAACCCGCCCGCTCACGGTCCCGTCCGCAGCACCTCGAGCCGGGCAAAGCGCCGCGGGCCGACGATGTTGAGATCGAGCGCCAGCGAGCCGGCGGTCTCGACCAGTTCGCCCGGCTCCGGCGGAGCCCATCCGGACAAGGTGTCCGAAACCCTCACCCGGTAGCGGATCGCGGGATCGACCGCGGCCTCGGCGCCCTTCGGCCAAACGATCCGCGGCGTGGCCCCGGAGGAGCCGAGGGCCGGCAGCGTCTCGCTGGCCCGCGGCGAGTAGCCGAGCCCGTATTCGAGAAGGGCCGAAATCCCGTCGAGGTCGCCGTCATGGCCCTCGTCCGCCGGGATGCCATAGCCCCCGGCCCAGCCGGCGAAGCCCGGAGCGACCGCCGTGCCGGTGACGTCGAACTCGAAGAAGACCGAGCCATCGACCGGCGAAGCCGCGAGGTCGGCCGAGTTGTAACCGTGGTCGAGCACGACAAAGCGGACGGCGTCGACCCCGCTGGCGAGCACCCCGTCGTTGGCGCTGAGCACCACCTTGGTGGCGGCGGCTTCCTGGGTCGAGCTGTTGTCGAAGGGGCTGTAGTTGAAGACCCCGAGGGAATAGAATCCCGCGTTGCCGACCGGGCTGACCAGCAGTTCGTACTTCTGGTTGGCCAGCGCCGCGCCGTTCTGGTTCCAGCCCGCGAACGAGCGGATGCCGGTGATGTGGTAGCCGTCGGGCGCCGCGGCGAGGTCGAGTCGCGCGGTGTAGGTGAACGGCAGCTTGGCCCCGCTCCCGAAGGTCGCCGGGAGGAAAGTGCCCGCGGACGATGCCGCGGGGTGGCCGTCGCCGTCGTTGACCGGGTCGCTCGTGAAGAACGGGGTCTTGTCCCACGAAGCCGACGCCAGGCTCGGCCGGCCGGCATTGATCAGGTCGTCGGCCAGGATGTCGGCCGAGTAGGCGCTGGCAATCGCGTAGCCATTGGCGGCGTTGTTGTCGGTTTCCGCCGCCACGTTGGCACCGGCCAGCGAGATCCCGCCGGTGTCCGGAATCGCGACGGCGGCCCCGAGGACGTCGAACTCGAAATAGACCGAGCCATCGATCAACGAGCCCGCGCTGTCGGCCGAGTTGTAGCCATGGTCGAGCACGACAAAGCGGACGGCGTCGACCCCGCTGGCGAGCACCCCGTTGACCGGGGTGAGGACGAGCTTGCTGGCGGCGGCTTCCTGGGTCGAGGCGTTGTCGAAAGGGCTGTATCCGAAGGTTCCCAGCGAGACGAATTCCGTCCCGCCCACCGCGCGGACCAGCATTTCGTACTTCTGGTTGGCGAGCGCGGCACCGTTCTGGTTCCAGCCGGCGAAGGAGCGGACCTCGGTGATCTGATAGCCGAGCGGGGCGCCCGCGGTGTTGAGCACGGCGGTGTAGGTGAACGGCAGCTTGGCCCCGCTGCCGAAGGTCGCCGGGAGATAAGTGCCCGCGGAGGATCCCGCGGGGTGGCCGTCGCCGTCGTTCACCGGGTCGCTCGTGAAAAACGGGGTCTTGTCCCACGCGGCCGACACTAGGCTCGGCCGGCCGGCATTGATCAGGTCGTCCGCGACGATGTCGGCCGAGAAGGCGGTGGCGGTCGGGTAGCCGGCGGCCGCGTTGTTGTCGGTTTCCGCCGAGACCGAAGTGCCGGTCGCCAGGATCGGCACGGCGCTGCCAATCACGTCGATCTCGTGATAGACCGTCCCGTCGATCGCCAGATTGCCGTTGTTGACGCCATGATCGAGGAAGACCAGCCGGATCGCGTCCACCCCGGTGGCGATCATCCCGAACGGCCCTTGGAGGACCAGCCGGGAGGCCGCCGCCTCCGCGGTGTTGTCGTTCCGGAAGGGGGTGTAGGTGTAGGTGCCCAGCGAGAGGAAGCCGGAGTCGCCGACGTGGCTGACCAGCACCTCGTACTTCTGGTTGGCCAGGCTGGAGCCGTTCTGCGGCCAGCCGGCGAAACTGCGGATGCTGGTGATCTTGTAGCCGGCGCGGTTGGTGCTGGTGTCGAGCGTCAGCGTGTAGGTGAACGGCAGGACATCGCCCCCGCCGAAGGTCGCCGGCAGGTAAGCGCCGGCCGCGCTGTCGGCGGGGAATCCCAGCCCGTCGTTGAACGCGCTGACCCCGGGCGCGACCGACCAAAACGGCCCCTTGTCCATCACCGCCGACACCAGCGTCGGCTGGCCGGCATTGATCAGGTCGTCGGACAGCACCTCGCCGGCGAAATTCGCCGCGGCCGCCATACCGGCGGGCGTCGAGTTGTCGGTCTCCGCCCAGACGGCGGCCCCGGTCCACCGCAGCGGCCCGGTCCCGCTGGCCGCGCTGCCGTTGACGATCTCCGCGATCTTGTTGAACCACCGCGAGGCGAGGCTGGCGTTGCCGGCCGCGTTGACGTGCAGGTTGTCGGCGCTCATCAGCGATGCGTAGTTGGTCTCCAGCGGCGTGAACTGGTCGACGAAATGGACGTCCCGGCCGAGCGCCCGCTGGGCCCCGACGATGCCCGGCAAGGCGGCGTTGAACTGCGCCACCCAATCCGGCTTTGCGGCCGTGGTCCGGTTCGGCGGGATGGTGGCGACCATCACCGTCGGCGTCCCGATGCCCGGCTGGCTGAACAAGGTGTCGAGGTAGGTGGCAAGCCGCGCCGGGGCGTTGGCCCGGTCGATGTCCGAGTTGATGTCGTTGGTGCCGAGCATGACCAACACCACGTTCGGCTTGACCGAGGCCAGCCGGCCGCCGGCCCAGTGGGCCGGCAGGTTCTGGGTCATGCCCACCCGGCCGGACACGTCGTTGCCGATCACCGACCCGGAGATTCCGGAATGATAATGATACAGGTTGGTCGCCGGGGTGCCACCGGTGGCGGGCAAGCCGTCGACATTCACCTCGTGATGGCCGGTGAACGTGTAGCTGTAGGAATTCGCCTGCAACAGGTCATGGAGCGACTTGCGCGGGGAGCCGTTCGGGTCGCCATCGGCGTTGCTCTGCGTGATGGAATCGCCGACGAACCACACCGCGCCGAGATCTTTGGAACCCGGCGTGATCCCGGCATGGAGCGCCAGCGGGAACAACCCGGCGGCGAGGATGGAACTGGTCAACCGTTTCATATGGCAAATGGATCGATGGCCGCCGGACCGCCGATTGTCTCCCGGGGCGGGGCGCGGATTGCCGCCATTGCCGGACCACAAGACGCGGCTTCCCGGGACTACCCGGCGACCGTTCGCATCTTGCGCGGCCATGCTAATCAGCCCGCCGCGATCGGCCTATCCGCAACGAACGAAGCGCGGAATACGCATTCGCACCATTCCCCCCCTGGTGGACCCGGCAGAAACTTCACGTGCCGCGCCGTCAGCGCGACCGTCATTTTCTTCGCGGCCGCAAGCCGCGAAGGTAGGGTCGGACCGCCCTCGGCCGACCGGAACGGTCCCCGGCAGCCTGCTTCACCTCGAAGGACAGAACCGAGCCACCCGTCGCTTCACGGACGAGCGACGGCGCGTCGTCCCTTCCTCGGCGGCCGCGTCCCCTGCTCGGCAAACCCTTGTCGTCAAATCTCTCCTTCCAGGCCCAGGATCCGGATCACCTCGTCCGGCACGCCGGGATAGGGGCCGGCGATCGGGGTGTTGCCGACGTAGCCGAGGCTCTTCCAAGTGCTACTATGCGAATAGTAGCCGCCGAGCGCGAGCATCCGCAGCTTGGCGAAAAAGCGGGTGCCGGGGGCGAGCTCCGGCGTGGATTTCGCCGGGTCGCAGATCCGGTCGAGGATCGCGGTCTGTCGCGCGGCGTCGAGGGCGGTGAAGCCTTTGCCGTGGAGCTGGAAGGCGTGGGTGTTGAGCCAGGCCAGGCCGCCGCGGAGGATCTCGCAATCGTCGCGGTTCTCGGGATACGGCGCGCCGGCCCATTCGTTGAGGAAGTCGTGCACGCCGATGGCGGAAGCGGCCGGCGAGTGCTCGTCGGCCGGCAGGATCAGGTCGACCAGCACCGCCAGGGTGGCGAGTTCGGCCTCGACCAGCGGCTTCTCCCACGGGCCGGCCGGATCCGCGAAGTCGGGGTCGCTGAGGACATTCCGGAAGTTCCGGGTCAGCGGCGGCGGCGCGGCGATGCCCGGGGTGGTCACCAGCGCGCCGGTGGCGCTGGCGGCGGCGATCAGGCGGAAGAGATCGCGGCGGGAGACGGTCGAATCGTTCATAGCGTCGGGGGATCTCAAAGGTTGCCGCTTTTCATCTCCGCCAGCAGGTGGTCGGCGGAGCGCCAGGCGAGGGCCATCACGGTGAGGGTGAGATTCTTGTCGGGGTTCGACGGCAGCACCGAGCCGTCCATCAGGAAGAGGTTCTTGACGTCCCAGGTCTGGCCGAAGGAGTTGACGACCGAGTCCTTCGGGTCGCTGCCCATGCGGGCGGTGCCGGCCTCGTGGATGATCTCGCCGGGCTTGTTGAGCGCCTCGCGACCGGGCCGCGGCGCGGCCTTGCCGCCCATCGCGTGGATGATGTCGGCGAAGGTGTTCTGCATGTGGGTGGCCTGGTTGATCTCGTGGTCGGACCATTTCCAATGGAAGCGCAGGATCGGGATGCCCCACTGGTCGACGCGGTCGGGGTCGATCTCGCAGTAGCAGTGCTCGTTGGGGATCATCTCGCCGCGGCCGGCGAAGCCCATCGACGCGCCATAGTAGCGGCGGGCCTCCTCCTTGAGCTTCTTGCCGTAGATGCCGGGCGAGGTGGCATCGAGGATGCCGAGGCTGCCCATCCCCGGCATCCGGCGGCCGCCGCCCATCTCGATGTGGTAGCCGCGGGCGAAGCCGAGTTTTTCCTGGGTCTTGTAATTCCACCACGGGGTGTAGACGTGGCCGCCGCCGGCCCCGTCCTCGTTGTACGGCGGCAGGCTTTCCAGCGCGGGAATGTGGGCGCCGAGCGAGGAGCCGACGCTGTCGGTGAGGTTCGTGCCGACCTGGCCGCTGGAGTTGGCGAGGCCGTTCGGAAAGAGCGCGCTCTTCGAGTTGAGGAGGATCCGCGCGGTCTCGCAGGTGCTGGCGCTGAGGATCACGACCTTCGCTTTCGCGATCGAGTCGACCCGGGTCTGTTTGTCGACGTAGTGGACGCCGGTCGCCTTGCCGCTGGCGTCGGTGAGGACCTCGCGGACCATCGCGTCGGTGATGATGTCGAGGTTGCCGCTGGCCAGCGCGGGCGGCAGCAGGACGGTGGTGCTTTGGAAATTCGCGCGGATCGAGCAACCGCGGACGCAATCGGTGGCCCAGAAGCAGCCGGCGCGGGCGGACATGTCGGCGGCGACCAGCTTGCGGGCGAGCGGGTTGTCCGGGAACAGCTTCGCGGCCAGCGCGGGGCCGTCCATCCGCTCGCTGAGCACCGCGCGGTGGATCGGGATGATCGGGATGCCGAGCCCGCGGGCGTGCTTCTTCGCCAGCATCTCGGCGGCCCGCGGCTTCGGCGGCGCTTGCAGGACGCCGGGCGAGGAGTCGGGCGTGTTCTCGAGGCCTTCGTTCGACCCGTAAACGCCGATCATCCTCTCGGTCTTGTCGTAGTACGGCGCGAGGTCGGCATACGAGACCGGCCAGTCGACGCCGAGGCCGTCGCGCGAGCGCGGCTTGAAGTCGTAGTCGCCGAAGCGCAGCGAGATGCGGCCCCAGTGGTTGGTCCGGCCGCCGAGCATCCGCGGCCGCCACCACCAGAATTCCTCCTGGGTTCCCGGCTTGTCGCCATAAGGCTCGCCGGGGACCTGCCAGCCGCCGCCGACCGTGGCGTCGTAGTGGCCGAAAAAGCGATCGGGCGTGCCCTTGCCGCGCAGGGGCGCCTGCTCGGGCGTGTGGAACATCGGGGTCTCGGTGACCGGATCGTAATTGCGGCCGGCTTCCAGCATCAGCACCTTGACCCCGTTCAGGCTGAGCAGCATGCCCATCATCCCGCCGCCGGCGCCGGACCCGACGATGATGACATCATACTCGCGGAGGGATTTTCGATCGGTGAGAAGGGCCATGGGTTAGCGATCAGGCTAACAGGCTCGCGGCGGAAGGAAATCGGAAGTTTCGCGGCCGGAACCCGGAGTTCCTCCACCCGGGAGTGATTGGCGGACGCAGGCGGAAAATGGACCAGGATGGATCGGATGGATGGGATTCTTGAGTGAAATGAAAATGGCCATTGGCGACCCACCCATCCGGGACGCGACCGCTTCAACCGACCCGCCGGCGGCGGGTCAGAAAGCCGGCCAGACCGAGCGCGAGCAGCGTCGGGCCGGCGGGTTCCGGAATCGTGTTGATCGTGTTTCCCTGCAGGGTCACCGCGCCGTTCCGCGCAAACAAGCCACCCTCGATGGTGGCCCCGGTGTTGGTGATTCCTTGTCCCGCCAGCACGGCGAAAGAAGCGGCGGAGCCGAGATCGACGACGGCAGCCAGGGCGGGAAGCGCCAGCAGGGAGACCGCGGCGGCGAAGGCCAGGGCGCTCCGGGCCGGGCGCGGGCGGAGCGAAACAAGGAAACGGGATGCTTTCATACGAGCCCGTCCCGGCGGAAGCTCACGCCCCGAGCGGGATCTCGCCGGCGGTGGGAGCGGACGGGGCCGGCAGTCGCCGGGTGGTGACCGTCACCGCCAGCGACGCGGTGGTGCCGGCAGGTCCGGTGAACCCCCCGCTCACCGGCATCACGCCGCGCGGATGCTGGCTCACCCCGACGGCGATATGGCCGGGCCCGACCCGCTTGCCTATCGAGGGATCGTAGCCGGTCCAACCGTGGTCCGGCAGATAGATCTCCGCCCACGCGTGGGTCGAGCCGCGGCCGACGTTCGAGTTCGAGCTTTCGAGGTAGCCGCTGACGAAGCGGGCCGGGTAGCCGAGGGCGCGGCTGACCTCGATCATCAGCACCGCCACGTCCCGGCAGGAGCCGTTTCCAAAGCGCAAGGTCTCCGCGGGCGACTGGACACCGGGCTCCTCGCGGCGCTTGTAGCCGATCGATCGGCGGATCAACATCGCCAGGTCATCGAAGATCGCGCAGGTCTGGCCGGGGGCGGGTGCCACTCCGGAGGCGGCGAACCAGGCCCGGAGCGTCGCGACCTCGGGCGGGTAGATATACTGGAGATAGGGGGAGGCGACCAGTTGCTCGATCCCCGCGACCTGTGAAATCTGGGGGATGAAAATCGGCGGAGAACCTCCCGGGGGAGCCGGCGGCACGCTGATCGTGGATTCGCTGTGGATCACCAGTTCGCGCCCGTCCTCGCCGAACTCCGCCACCGCGATCGAGTTGTCCAGCAGGTCACGGTACCAATGGATGCCGGACGCCGGGGTGGTGGTCAGGCTGAGCGTGTGCAGGCGCAGGTCGTGGCCCTCGCGCGGCCGCAGGACGAAGCGGTGGGGTTGAAACCGCACCGGTTGGGAATAGACATAGCGGGTCTCGTGAACGAGATGGACCTGCTCCCAGGTTTCAGGGGGCGAAGCGAAGATTCTCATGATTGGCAATGGAACTCAGAGCAGCGCGACGAGCTCGTTGCGGCTCTTGAGGAGGTCGCCCGACAGCGCTTGGAAGGACGGGTCGGCGCACTCGCACGAAACCACGCTGGAGCTCAGTTCGGGGTTGCCGAAGATCGTGCACACGGCGGCGTCCGCCGCGTCGCGTCCGGTGGCGATCCGCACCAGGCCGTTGAGCGGGGCCAGCCCGGTCGCATCGAAGAGCAGCCACCAGCCGTCGATGAAAACCTCGAAGCAGGCGTGGAAATCGGGCGGCTGGAGCCGGGCGGCGTAAACGGTCGCGTAGCGCGCCGGCAGGTTGAGAGCCCGGCAGAAGGCGATGCCCAGATGGGCGAAGTCCCGGCAGACGCCTTGCCGGCGGTCGTAGGTATCGAGCGCGGAACTGGTTTCGCCCGAGCTGCCGCTGACATAGGCGATGTGGCTGGCAATCCAGTCGCGGACCCCCGTTGCGATCGCCGGGGGGCCGCTCAGATGACCGAACAATTCCCACGCTTTCCCGCGGATCAAGTCGGACGGGCAATAACGGCTGGGAAACAGGAAAGGCAGCGCTTCGGGAGTCAGGCGACCCGGCCCGTCGGGGCTGAGGCCGGCCGCCGGGATGACCCGGACCGAGGTGGCCACCTCGGCGCGATAGGTGACCTTCAAATTCCCCGGGTTGAGCGTTCGAAGCCGCGAAAACCGGTTCATCCCGGTGCCGAGGGTGAACTCTTCGGCCTGGATGAAGGGGTCCACGATCAGCTCCTCGGACACGATCCGCTGGCCACCGGTTTCGATGCATTTCAGCGCGAACAAAAAGGTGGCCGGGTCATTCAGGACGTATTCCAGTTCACAATGGACGCGGAACTTCATGACGGACGCAAAACGGGATGGAATCGAGGTCGCGGGACTTGGCGGCGGGATTTCGACCTAGCAGACACCAACCCGCTTCGCCAGATCTTATGTGAACCGTGCGTTTTGCCACGGGACCGGCATCCCGAAGCGTGCCGGCCGCCATCCGGCGCCGGTCAGTCGGCCGCGGGGACCGCGTAGAAGGCGGCCGCGTTGCGGCGGAACAGCTTTTCGCAAACCGCGGGACCCTTCGCTTCGAAGTAGGCGCGGGTCAGCGCCAGCACGGAGGCGTAGTCCCCGCTGGTCTGGCTGACCGGCCAGTCGCTGCCGAAGATCAGCCGGTCCTCGCCGAAGGAATCGAAGGCCAGGTCGAGGATCGGCCGGTAAAACCCGGGATCCCGTGGCGCGGGCTGCTTTTCGACCCGGCCGTAGAGGGCCGAGACCTTGCAATAAACGTTCGGATGCCTGGCCACCGCGCGGAAATCCGCCACCCAACCGGGATCGAGCGGCTTGCCGTCGAGCCGGATGTTGCCGAAATGATCGAGGATGATCTTCAACTTGGGGACTCGCCGGGCGATGGCATCGACGTCCATCAGGGAATACTTGCCCATCAGGAAGTCGACGCTCTTGCCCGCGTCCGCGGTGAGTTGCAGGTCCCGGTAGAACGCTTCGTCCAGATTCTCCTGGTAGCGTCCCGAGAGCCGGTAGCCGAGGTAGCGCGGGTCTTTGCAGAGGCTGGCGAAGAGCGGGCCGAAACGCTCGCTGCCGATCGCTTGGGAAAGGTTGCCGACCAGTCCGCGAAAGAGCTTCCGGTTGTGGGCGGTGAGGTCGAGGTTCCACTGGTTGTCCGGCAAGCTTTGCCCGGCCTGGACCAGCACCACCCCCGCCACCCCGTGGGCCTTGGCCACCGCCTCGAAATCCGCGGGCAGGTAGTCCCGGTAAAGCACCGGGTCGTCCTTCTTGATCCATTCCACTCCAGCGGGCCTCGAGATCGCCCACAGGTGGACGTGGGTGTCGATGATCCCCGGATCCGCCGCGTGAGCCGGCTGCAGGCCGGCCATGCCCCCCCAACAGGCGGTCGCGCGGCATGCCCGGCGGATCCATGCGGCGGCGAAGAGCGCGAAGAGCGAATGGTATTTCATGGCAAATGCCATGCCGGATGGCGCTCCGCTTGTCGATCCCTCCGCGGTCGCCCGCCATCCTCCGGCGATTCCCCGGCGGGCCGACGGTGGCCTCTGTTCCGGCAGGCCGACCAGATCGCCCATTCCTTCCAGCCCCCGGGCAAGAGCCGCATTGACATCCGCCGCTTGGTAAAACATTGTATAACCATGATTAAAACCATCGCCAAGGTCGGCAACTCCCACGGGATCATCTTCGACTCCACCCTGCTGCAACTCGCCCGCCTCAAGCCGGGTGACCAGGTGAACGTGGAGGTCCACCCGGGCGGCACGATCACGATCACGCCGATGGAGCCGTTGCCTGGTCCGGCGGAGTTCACGGCCAAGGTAGAGGACGTCATGCAGCGCTATGCCCAAACCATGAAGCGCTTGGCATGAATTCGAACCCGGACACCTGCATCCACCTGAACCCCGAACAGATTCTGCAAATCCATTCGGCGGCGATCCGTCTGTTCGGGGGATCTCCGGGGCTCCGCGATGCCGCGCTGCTCCAGTCGGCCGTCGCGGCACCAGCGGCGACGTTCGGCGGCAAGTCGATGTTCTCCGATACGGTCGAGGTGGCGGCGGCCTACCTTTTCTACCTTTGCAGCAATCATCCCTTCATTGACGGCAACAAGCGGGTCGCCCTCGGTGCGTGCCTGATTTTCCTTGAGCTGAACGGCTACCAACCGGCCCCCGACAGCGAGGACTGGGAAAACCTCACCCTCGCCGTGGCCGCCGGGCTGCTGGGACGCGAGGAGATCGCGGCGACGCTGCGGAAGCTGCTGGGGTGAAACCCGACGAGACGTTTCTCCGCGGTTTCTCCCCGCCTTCTGGCTCATAGCACCCGGCTCCGCGCGGGTCGGGATGACGGTGATCACATTCACCGACATGGCGATGGCCTGCCGATAAAAAATGCATGTCACACTATACCAATACAGGTAAATCAGAACGAAATTCACGCTGTTGGAGTAGTTCCAGGCCACGAAGCGGGCTTTCGCCCCTGGGAAAAAGCGTGAAGATCGGGACCGACCTGCTTGGGTCTGCCCAGGATGAATGGAATGAACGGGAACGAGTCCACCGGCGGAGGAACAGGGCGGACGCCGGATCCCTTCGCGGCGCTGGCCGGGCTCGGCAATCTCCCGGCGGGGCCGGACGACCCGCGGCATGCCGCACCCGCCAGCCCGCCACCGGCTTCCCGACGCGGAGAGAAAAACCTCAACCGCGGCCGGGTCGACATCGTCCGCCAGACCGCGCATCGCGGCGGCAAGGCCGTCACGGTGGCGAAGAATTTCACCGGCATCGGGTTGGCGGAAAAGCAGGAGCTCGCGAAGGCGATGCAGAAGGCTTGCGGTACCGGAGGCACGGTGAAAGACGGCTGCATCGAAATCCAAGGCGACAGGCGGGAGGAAATGAAACGCATCCTGACCGCGGCCGGTTTCAAGCCGGTGATCGCCGGAGGCTGAACCCCGGCACACCGGCCGGCCTCTTCCCGGCGGCGCACCACGCGGCGGACGCCCGATCTTCCGAAGCTCGCGTTGGCATCCCACGCCCCTTCTGATAGGTTCGAGGCCAACGAAGGGATGGCCCGCGATTGGCAGCGGCATCTTTTCCCGACCTTCTCCACCATGGCCCGACCCGATCCCGACGCCGACACGCCCCCTTGGGAGACCAAGCAACGCGCCACCGCCAAAGGACTGTTCCGCCGCTTCCTGCCGTGGGCGATCGGCGGCGCGCTGGTCGCCGCGGTGGCGCTGGGCCTGAAACCGAAACCGGTGGAGGTCGAAACCGGGGTCGTCGCCCGCGCGCCGCTCACGGTCCGCGTTTCGGAAGAAGGCAAAACCCGCATCCGCAACCGCTACGTCGTCGCCGCCCCGGTCAACGGCCGGATGCGCCGCGTGCCCCTGAAAGCCGGCGACGAGGTGAAGGCCGGCGAAACCCTGCTCACCGCGATCGAGCCGGTCGTCGCGCCGCTGCTCGATCCCCGCGCGAAAGTCCTCGCCGAAGCGATCGTCGCCTCCCGCCAGGCCAACCTCAGCCGCGCCGCCGAAGCGCTGGCCGCCGCCAAAAGCGCCCGCGAACTGGCCGACGCCGATCTCAAGCGCATCCACTCGATCGGCGGCGAAGCGATCTCCGACGCCGATCGCGACCGCGCCGAAATGGAGGCATCGATCAAGGCGGCCGACGTCCGCGGCGCGGAGTTCGCGCTCAAGGTCGCCGAGCACGAGGTCGCCCAGGCCCGCGCCGCGTTGGAACGGCCCGCCTATTCCGCGGACGACCCTGCGATCGAGGTCATCGCCCCGGTTTCCGGCCGCCTGCTCCACGTGATGCAGGAAAGCGAAACCGTGGTCATGGCCGGCACCCCGCTGGTCGAGATCGGCGACCCGGCGGACCTCGAGATCGAGGCGGAGATCCTGTCGCGCGACGCGGTGACGATGAAGCCGGGCGACCCGGTCAGCGTCGAGCAATGGGGCGGCCCGCAGCCGCTTGCCGCCCGCGTCCGCCGGATCGAACCCGCCGCCTTCACCAAGATCTCCGCGCTCGGGGTGGAAGAACAGCGGGTTTACGTGCTTTGCGACCTGATCGATCCGCCGGCCGAAGCGCGGGCGCTCGGCGACCGCTTCCGGGTCGAGGTCCGGGTCGCCGTCTGGCAGCGCGACGACCTCCTGGTGATCCCGGCCGGCGCGCTGTTCCGCGAAGGCAACACCTGGAAAACCTTCGTCTTCCGCGATGGCAAGGCGAAGTCGGTCACGGTCGAAGCCGGCAAGACCGACAGCCGCTTCACCGAGGTGATCTCCGGTCTGCAAGCCGGCGACGAGGTGCTGCTGCACCCGCCCGACACGGTAAAAGATGGCACGCCGGTGGTGAAGCGCGGGGCATGAGAGGCCGAGAACAAGAATTGTCATGCCTTTCCATCCGCACGAGTCCTGCCGGGCCTGCCCATGCGTCTCTCTCGTGTTCTCCGCATCAAACCCGTTTGTAAACAATGCTGACAAATTCCAGACTGTCCCCGAGTAATCGGCATCACAAGAATCATCATCCCATGAAGAAAACCCTGTTTTCGATCCTGGCGGCCGTGGTCGCCCTGCCGCTGGGCGCCGCCACCGCCCCCAAGGAAGGCGAGCGCATCATCCTGCTCGGCAACGGCCTCGGCGAACGCTTCCTCGACCACCCGTATTTCGAGGCCGAACTGCAGCTCCGCTACCCCGGCAACGAGCTCGTCGTGCGCAACCTTTGCCGCGCCGGCGACACCCCGGGCTTCCGCCCGCATCCGTCGCGCAAATCGCAGTGGGCCTTCCCCGGGGCGGAGGAGTTTCACCCGCAGCACAGGCCCCACGCCGGCGAGGGCCAGCACCCGACGCCCGACCAGTGGCTCACCACTGTCAAGGCCGACACCATCCTCGGCTTCTTCGGCTACAACGAGTCCTTCGACGGCCCGGCCGGCATCGAGCGCTTCAAGGGCGAGCTCGACGCCTTCATCACCCACACCCAGGCCCAGAAATACAATGGCTCGGCCGCCCCGCGGCTGATCCTCGTTTCGCCGATCGCCTACGAGAACCTGTCCGCCAGCCGCGACCTGCCGGACGGCAAAAAGGAGAACGAGAACCTCGCCCTTTACGCCAAGGCGATGGGGGAAGTCGCCGCCGCGCGGAAGGTCGAGTTCATCGATCTCTTCGACGCCACCGCCAAGCTCTACGGCACGCTCGACAAGCCTTTCACCCGCAACGGCTTCCTGCCGAACGACGACGGCTACAAGAAGCTCGGCCCGGTGCTGGTCGACCAGGCTTTCGGCAAGTCGCCGCGCAAGGCGACCGGCCAGGCCGCCGCGGTGGTCGAGGCGATCCGCGACAAGAATTGGTTCTGGTTCAACGACTTCCGGATGCTCAACGGCGTCCACGTCGACGGCCGCCGCTACAATCCCTTCGGCCCCGCCAACTACCCCGCCGAAACCGCCAAGATGCGCGCGATGACCGAAGCCCGCGACCGCGCCGTGTGGGCGATCGCGACCGGCCGCAGCTTCGACCTGAAGACCGCCGACGACGCCACGCCAAAGCTGCCGGAGGTCAAAACCAACTACCAGCCGAGCAACAAGAACGGCAGCCCGGAATACAAGTATGGCAAGGATGCCGAGAACACCCTGACCGTGCCCGAAGGCTACAAGGTCGAGCTCTTCGCCTCCGAAAAGGAGTTCCCGAACCTCGCCAATCCGGTCCAGCTGTCCTTCGACAACAAGGGCCGCCTGTGGGTCGCCGCGATGCCGAGCTATCCGCACTACCGCCCGGGTGACAACCGTCCCGACGACAAGCTGCTGATCTACGAGGACACCAACAACGACGGCAAGGCGGACAAGGAGATCGTCTTCGCCGACAAGCTGCACCTGCCGATCGGCTTCGAGTTCGCGCCGGAAGGCGTCTATGTTTCGCAGGAACCCCACCTCATCCTGCTGCGCGACACCGATGGCGACGACAAGGCGGACAGCCGCGAGGTCGTGCTGACCGGCTTCGATTCGCACGATACCCACCACGCGATCTCCGCTTACGCCGCCGATCCTTCCGGGGCCTTCATGATGTGCGAGGGCGTGTTCCTCCACTCGAACGTCGAAACGCCCTACGGCCCGGTCCGCGGCGTCGACGGCGGCTTCTACCGCTTCAGCCCGCAGCGCACCCACCTCGAGCGCACCGCCCAGCTCAGCATCCCGAACCCGTGGGGCGTCGCCTTCGACGACTGGGGCCAGGACTTTTTCCTCCACACCTCGGGCACCAGCATCAACTGGATGCTGCCGGTCTCGATCAAGCCGCCCTACGGCGCGAAGACCCCGTCGACCCCGAACCTCGCGCCGAAAGGCCACGAAGTCCGCCCGACCTCCGGGCTCGAGTTCGTCTCGTCGCGCCATTTCCCCGATGAAGTCCAGGGCGACATGCTGCTCGGCAACGCGATCGGCTTCCTCGGCATCAAGCAGCACAAAATCGAGGATGACGGCACCGGCTACAAGACCACCTTCCGCCAGGATTTGCTGAAGTCGTCGGACGGCAATTTCCGCCCGGTCGACCTCGAGTTCGCGCCCGACGGTTCGCTCTACGTCGTCGACTGGCACAACGTGCTGATCGGCCACATGCAGCACAATGCCCGCGACCCGCTCCGCGACCATGTCCACGGCCGCATTTACCGCATCACCTACCCGTCGCGCCCGCTGGTGACGCCGGCCAAGGTCGCCGGCGCGCCGCTCGCCACCCTCTTTGAAAACCTCACGGAGCCCGAGTTCCGCACCCGCTACCGCTCCCGCCGCGAGATCCGCAACCATCCGGCCGACAAGGTGATGCCGGCGCTCCGCGAATGGGTGGCGAAGCTCGATCCGAAGAATCCGCGCTACGAGCACCACCGCCTCGAAGCCCTCTGGACCTCGTGGGCCGTCAACCAGGTCGACACCGGCTTGCTGCTGCAACTGCTCGACTCGCCCGACCACCGCGTCCGCTCCGCCGCGGTGCGGGTGCTGCGCTACAACTTCCGCAGCTTCGTCGACCATGTCGCCCTGCTGACCAAGGCCGCCAAGGATCCCCACGGCCGCGTCCGGCTGGAAGCGATCGCCGCCGCCTCGTGGCTCGACAACGCCGCCGCCCGGAAGGTCGTCGAGGAAGCCGCCAAGCAGCCGCTCGATGACTGGAGCAAGGCCGCCGCGAAAACCGCCGCCGACCGCCTCGCCGGCCGCACGGAAGATGTCGTCGACGAGCACCCCGCGCCGAAGCCGCCCGCCCACCTCGCGGCGGCCGACCAGCAGCGCTTCCTCGCCGGTCATGAAATCTACTTCCGCGACGGCCACTGCGGCACCTGCCATCAGGCCGACGGCAACGGCCTGCCCTCCGCCGGTTTCCCGCCGCTGACCGAGAGCTTCTGGGTCACCGGCAGCGAGGAACGCCTGATCAAGCTGACCCTCCACGGCCTGATGGGTCCCTTCGAACTCAAGGGCGTGAAGTATCCCGGCCAGGTCCCGATGACCCCCTTCGGCGGCCTGCTCAAGGACCAGGAAATCGCCGACGTCCTGACCTATGTCCGCAACAGCTTCGGCAACAAGGCCGCCCCGGTGACCGCGGAAAGCGTCGCCAAGGTCCGCGAGGCGACCGGTATCCGGTCCTTCTACTCGCCGGAAGAACTGCTCAAGGAGCACCCGGACAAGTAAGCGGACAGCGGCCAACGGGCGCCCGATCCCCGCGGCCGCCGGCCGCAAAGGTAGGGTCGGACGCCCCCGGCCGACCGGCCTGCCCTCCGTAGCCTCGGCGAAGGAGGGAACGGTCCCCGACGGCCCGCCCCACCCTCGCGGAAAGAACCGTCCCCACCCGTCCTCCGCGGACGAGCGGGGGCGCGTCGTCCCTACCTTGCCGCCGCAGGCTCTTGGACTGCTGCGATGATTCGCAGCTTTCGAGTGCGGGGTGAGGCTCGCCGCTCGGGTGGATTGAGGCGACCCTGCCCGATCGCCTCCTCCCGCCCGAACGGCCCGCCGCACCCGTCATTCCGAGAGCTGCGAATCATCGCAGCAGTCCAAAAGCGGCCGCGCCGCGGTCTTCGGCCCCCCGCTTCATCTTGAACGCAAGCCCCGTGGTTCCACGGACCAGCAAGCTTGTCCTCCGTGGCCTTGTCGAAGGAGCGGTCGCGTCATCCCTCCCTGGCCTGTCCCTACCCCCCGGGGCCAATTCCTTTGACCCACGCCGCCCCTTGCCCTAAACGCTCGCCCGACTTCCCGCACGCTCATGTCCAAGGTCCCCACCATCATCTACACCAAGACCGACGAGGCCCCCGCGCTCGCGACCTACTCCTTCCTCCCCATCGTCCAGGCCTTCACCAAGCACTCGGGCATCACCGTGGAAACCCGCGACATCTCCCTCGCCGGCCGCATCATCGCCCAGTTCCCGGACCTGCTGAAGGACGAGCAGAAGATCGCCGACCACCTCGCCGAACTCGGCGCGCTGACCCTCACCCCCGAGGCGAACATCATCAAGCTGCCGAACATTTCCGCCTCCGTCCCGCAGCTCAAGGAAGCCATCGCCGAACTCCAGTCGAAAGGCTACCCGCTGCCGGACCTCCCGGAGAACCCGGTCACCGACGCGGAAAAGGAGATCAAGGCCCGCTACGCCAAGGTCATGGGCTCGGCCGTCAATCCGGTCCTGCGCGAAGGCAACTCCGACCGCCGCGCGCCGAAGGCGGTCAAGGACTACGCCAAGAAGCACCCGCACCCGATGGGTGCCTGGTCCGCCGACTCGAAGACCTCCGTCGCCTCGATGGACTGCAAGGGCGACTTCTTCTCCAACGAGAAATCGGTCTGCGTCCCGGAAGCCACCGACGTGAAGATCGAGTTCGTCGCCGCCGACGGCAGCGTGAAGGTCCTCAAGGAGTCCACCCCGCTCAAGGCCGGTGAAATCCTCGACGCCACCTTCATGAGCAAGGCCGCTTTGGTGTCCTTCCTCGACACCCAGATCGCGAAGGCCAAGGCCGACAACGTGCTGCTCTCGCTCCACATGAAGGCCACCATGATGAAGGTCAGCGACCCCATCATCTTCGGCCACGCGGTGGAGGTCTTCTTCAAAGACCTCATCGCCAAGCACGCCGCCACCCTCAAGGAGCTCGGCGTCGATTTCCGCAACGGCTTCGGCGACCTGGTCGCCAAGCTCGACAAGCTGCCCGCCGACAAGAAGGCGGAGATCGAAGCCGACATCCAGGCCGCCTACGCCGCCGGACCGGGGCTTTCGATGGTCAACTCCGACAAAGGCATCACCAACCTCCACGTCCCCAGCGACGTCATCGTCGACGCCTCGATGCCCGCGATGATCCGCGCCGGCGGCAAGGTCTGGGACGCCCGGGGCAAGACCGGCGACACCCTCGCCGTGATCCCGGACTCCAGCTACGCCGGCATCTATCAGGCGACCATCGACTTCTGCAAAGCCAACGGCGCGCTCGATCCCAAGACCATGGGCTCCGTCCCCAACGTCGGCCTGATGGCCCAGGCCGCCGAGGAATACGGCTCCCACAACAAGACCATCGAAGTGCCTGCCAAAGGTACGATGCGCGTCGTCAAGAGGGGCACGGGCGGCTCGCCCGTTTCCGAGGAAATCCTGCTCTCCCACGAAGTCGAAGCCGGCGACATCTGGCGCGCCTGCCAGACCAAGGACGCCCCCGTCCAGGACTGGGTGAAGCTCGCCGTCAAACGCGCCCGCGCCACCGGCGACCCCGCCGTCTTCTGGCTCGACCAGAACCGCGCCCACGACGCCCAGATCATCGCCAAGGTCGAACGCTACCTGAAGGACCACGACACCTCCGGCCTCGACCTCCGCATCCTGCCGCCCGCCGCAGCCTGCACCTTCTCCCTCGAGCGCATCGTTCAGGGCAAGGACACCATTTCCGTCACCGGCAACGTCCTGCGCGACTACAACACCGACCTCTTCCCGATCCTCGAGGTCGGCACCTCCGCGAAGATGCTCTCGATCGTTCCCCTGATGAACGGCGGCGGCCTCTTCGAAACCGGCGCCGGCGGCTCCGCGCCGAAGCACGTCGAGCAGTTCACCCAGGACAACTACCTGCGCTGGGACAGCCTCGGCGAGTTCTTCGCTCTCGCGCCCAGCTTCGAACACATCAGCGAAACCTTCAGCCTGCCCAAGGCCAAGGTCCTCGCCGACACCCTCGACGCCGCCACCGGCAAGTTCCTCGAGAACGACCGCTCGCCCGGCCGCAAGCTCGGCACCATCGACAACCGCGGCAGCCACTTCTACCTCGCCCTCTACTGGGCCGAGGCCCTCGCCGCGCAGGACCAGGACGCCGACCTCAAAGCGCTCTTCACCCCGGTCGCCGAACAACTCGCCGCGAACGAGTCGCAGATCGTCGAAGAACTCCTCGCCGTCCAAGGCAAGCCCGTCGACATCGGCGGCTACTACCTCCCCGATGACGCCAAAGCCAACGCCGCCCTCCGCCCGAGCGAGACCCTGAACGCCATCCTGGCGGCGATCTAAACCGTGGCTGCGGCATCTTGCCGCCCGGCCTTTTCACAATCCCGGCAGCGCCCCGTCGCTGCCGGGATGTTTTTTGTGAAACATCGCGGCTGTTAGGAATTTGCTTTTGGCGGGAGGCTCCTGAAACAGCCGTTGGGGGAGTCTTCGCTGCGCTATGCCTGCCCAAGCCGGACCGGAGGGCGGGGAAAAGGGGGTGATACTCCTGCGTTGGCTGCGCCGGGAATCTGGTAAGGGTGCAAACTTCGCTCTCCTCGGGGAATGGCAGGCGGACACCAGAGAAACTGTCTTTACCTCGTCCATGGCCTTGTTGGCCGCCTAGTATTGGCACGTTGTAACCGGGGTCCAAGTCCCCTGTGGAAATACCAGAACATGAACATGCGAAAACCGCCACCAGAGGCCAAGTGCGGAAGGGCGACCGACCGCGTAAAGGAAGGCTATGGGAACGCATCCATTTGACTGTCCCTCTGTCTCTCCCCAAAGCCAACGCCGCGCTGCGTCCCAGCGAGACACTCAACGCCATCCTCGCGGCGATCTGAGCCCTGGCGGAGGCTTCCGGAGGCTTCCGGAGGCTTCCAGCCTCCCGGCCACCTTCCAAGCCCGTCGACCCTCCGGTCGGCGGGCTTTTTCGTGCCCTCATCAAACTTCTGAAATTCAGAATCGCTTCTTGTGCTCGGTTCTGAATCGTGGAACTTGTAAGGGGTGATCGAAAGTTTCGGCGACAAGCAGACCGAAAAGCTATGGAAGGGAGAACGTCACAAAATTCCCGTCGAGATCGAGAACCGAGCCGCCATCAAACTCAGCCTGCTCAACGCCGCCACCTCGCTCGACGAATTGAGAGTCCCGCCCAGCAACCACCTCGAGGCCCTGAAGGGAGATCGCGCCGGCCAGCACAGCATCCACATCAACAGCCAATACCGCCTCTGCTTCGAGTGGAACAACGGCAACCCTCGCAAAGTCGAGATCACCGACTACCATTGACCTTCATGAAGACCCCGCCCGCCATCCTCCGTGCCACCCCGGGACGCATCCTGAAGGAAGAGTTCCTCGACGGATTCGGCTTGTCGCAGGCCGAGCTCTCGGAGCGCACCGGAATCCCTCGCTCCACCGTCAATGAAATCATCAAAGGCAAGCGTCCCATCAGCGCCGAAACCGCGATCGCGCTCGGGACCTTTTTCGGAATGAGTCCTCAGTTCTGGGCCAATCTCCAGAGCCAGCACGATCTCCGCCGGGTCGACCTGGAGAAAGCCCCGGCGATCCGGGCCCGGGTGCGGCCGCTCGCTTCCTGAGCATTCCTGTTTTTCAGAGCCTGGATTATTGGTCTCCCATCCCCCGCCCCTCGAAAAACGCCTCGATCTCATCCGCCACCGCTTCCGGCGTCTTTCCCTGCAGATCCAACGTCACCAATTCGCCCGCCAGCTCCGCCATCTTCGCGTTGAGGAATTCCCGGCAGCGCTCCAGTTCCGGGACATCGCCGGTTTCCCAGTAGCCGCCCTCGTCGTTCACTTCGAGATCCGGCAGGTAGTTCGACTTCAGGTAACGCAGCAGTCCGACGATCCAAAGGTGGGTCCCCACGTCGCCGTATTGGGTCTTCGCGCTGACAAAGTAGGAGCAGCGCGGGTCGGGCTCGAACTGGCCGCAGACCAGATCCACCAGGCAGCGCAGGCGGCCCTCGCGGTCGAACAGGAAGGCCAGGCTCTCGGTCCGGTCGTTGGGTTCGAGGATCACGCCTTCGAAGACCGGGTTCTCCGCATCGAGCTCGATCCGGTGCGCCTTCCAGCCCTTGGAAAGCGCGATGTCTTCCAGTTCCGCGACCAGTTCCGGCAACGACGCCCCGGCCCCGAGGCCGCCTTGATAGTGAATGCTCACGCCCATCGCGGCGCAGTCTGCCCGCGGAACCCGCGCATTCCCAGC
The DNA here is from genome assembly GCA_945883695.1 of Akkermansia muciniphila. GTDB lineage: Bacteria > Verrucomicrobiota > Verrucomicrobiia > Verrucomicrobiales > Akkermansiaceae > Haloferula > Haloferula muciniphila_A. Next base: position 43,513 of record CAMCYK010000020.1, read on the forward strand.
ATCAAAGCATTCCACCTCGCCGAACGCGGCTTGTCCCGGCCGGCCAAGGCAGACGCCTTTTTCGAATCCTTGCCAAGTCGATCCCCGCGTGTAGGATAATCCTACCATGACCACGGTGCTGTCCCAGAAAGGCCAGATCGTCCTCCCCGGGGCGATTCGCGAGCAGCTCCAACTGCAGGCGGGAGACGACTTCGAGGTCACGATCGAGGACGAGGACACGATCACCCTCCGGCGGATCAATCAGCCTGCGAACCGCGGTCTGGTGGATCTGCTGCTTGCTTGCCCTGCAACGTTCGAAGTTCCCGCACGGGAAAAGGACGACTCCACGCCCCTCAAGTTTTGAGCTACCTCGTCGACACCAACGTCTTCAGCGAGCAGGCCAAACCCAAGCCCGACGCCAAGGTCGTCGAGTGGCTCCGGCAGCACGAGAGCGAACTCTACGTCAGCACCATCACCATCGGCGAGATCCGGCGCGGCATCGAGCGCCTCCCCGACGGCAAACGGAAAACCCGGCTGAGAACCTGGCTGCAATCGATCTGCGATTGCCTGCAAGGACGGGTCCTCAACTTCAACACCAGCACGGCCCACGCCTGGGGTCAGCTCAAGGCGAAGTGGGAGAAAGCCGGGGTAACCGTACCGTCCCTCGACAGCCAGATTGCGGCGACCGCCAGCCGCCATTCTCTGGTCCTCGTGACCCGAAACACCGCTGATTTCGAAAACACCGGCATCAGGACGCTCA
>CAMCYK010000021.1 GCA_945883695.1 Akkermansia muciniphila
GGCCGGGTCGGAGGGCTTGGGCTGGGTCATCGCGGGTTGCGGAGCGATGGCGGCGCGTCGCGCGGGCAAGGATCAAGGCCCCCTCCCCTGACCGGCCGATCGTCATCGCCGGGCCCGCAGAACGCCCCCTCCGCGAGGAGCGGCGGAGGGCGGCGCAACAGGTGGGGACGGCGCGCCGGCCGCCGCCCCCCTGAATTCAAGGTCAGACCGCGCGCTTCAGGCCACGCGCTTCAGGCGGCGGCGCAAGGTCAGGCCGCCGACTCCCAGCGCGAGCAGGGCGAGGTTGCTGCTGGGCTCGGGGACGGCGGCCACGTATTCCGGAAAATCCGCATCCGTGTAGGCCACGCCGGAGGGTGCAGCGGTGCTGGCATCGTCGAAGATCAGGCGGTGGATTTTCACTGAGGCAGATGTCCCGACGGTGGCCCAACCTTCCACGTCCACGAACCCAGAGGTCGCGTCACCGTTATGAATCCCTGCATCCGAGAAGGTGAACGGCACAAGTCCCCGAGTGGTACCAGGAACCCATCCCCCCGGCACCCCCCCAAGCACGATCGACCCAGTATTAGACGTTGCCTCACCTAACCAGCCACCCGCCCAGCTCACGCCCACAAAACCAGTGGCGGTCGTGGCGAAACCGAAAACATCCACGGTCCCGTCGCCTGTCAAGTCCGGCACGAAGTTGGAAACCCCGGAGCTCAGACTCACCACGTTATTGCCAAACGTGATCTGCACCGTCGCCCCGCCGGCCACGGACACACCCGCGGTGGCGAGGGCCCCCACGACGAAGCGTGGCAATTCGGTGGATCTCTGTCGTTTCATTTTCGTTGTCATATGTTTGTATTGTTTTATATCAACGCCCCGCCAGCGGATGCCGCTGGCGGTGAGAGTGTTTTCTTTGGGAAAATGAGGAGGAGCGGGGACATTCCTGTCCCCACTTCAGGCTTGCGAGAAAGCCGCAGCCACGGAGTTCCGGAGCGGGGCGCAGAGCAGACCGGGACGGTGGATTGGCGGCGTCAGACAAGGGCATGAGGGGTGCGGGAGCAGGGATGGAGATGAGGGCCCGGTGCGAGAAAGCGCCCAGACTCATCAGTCATCCCCAATCCGGCATTCACCGGTCAACCTTGAGGATTTGGTATTTAATGGTGATGAAAAACTTGCACTAGCAGGAGGCGGATTTCGCTGGTGGAAGGCGGTGGTTGCTCCGGCAGCATGGGGACTGATGAGAGCGGACATCCCGACATTGGCGTTGATTTCCGGTTGCATCGCGATCCTGCAGGCGCTGGCCTTTTGCTCGGCGTGGGCGCTGAACCGGAACACCCCGGGGCTGGGGCGTTGGACGCTGGCCAGCCTGTTTTGCGGGATTTCCCTGCTGCTGGCCTGGGCGCGACTAAATGCCTGGCCCATTGTCTGGTCCTTTTTCAAGAAATGCCTCGGCGGGGCTTCCATCCCGCCGTAGCGCAGTGGGGTGTTCCCTCCTTCGATGTGTTTTTCGGAATCGGCGCGGGAGGTGTAAATCTCGGGAAAGCCCTCCGGCATGGCGGAGACGACAAAATGCCGCATGGCGATGGTGATGAGGCCGGACACCGCTTTCCGCCGGGGGCTCACGGCGTCCACATGAATGTGGAGTTCGCCCTCCCCACGGCGGGTGACGAGGAAGACGCCGATGATCTGCTCCTCCTCCAGCACGACGCAGGAATATCTCTCCTCAAAGTGCTCCCGGTTCGCCGTGTTCCAGTAGCTTTGGAACTGGTGCGGCGACATCAGGCCATGGGCACCGACGAGCTCGAAGATTTTTTCCGGCGCCTGGCCGCGGATCGACTCGACCTTCCAGGTGGCGGGGATCTTGCCGGCGGCCCGGCGGTAGAGCCGCTTGCAGCGCTGGTTGACCGACGCCCCGGGCATCGAGAAATAGCGGTCGGTGAGGAAGATCCCATAGCCGTGGGCGGTGAGCGCGTGGAACAGCGGATGGGCTTCCGGCAGCGCGAAGTCGGTGAACAGCGCGGCGGCCTCGTGTTGCCGGGCCAGCGCTTCGAGCTGGCTGAGGATGGCCTCCAGATTTTCGCTCCAAGCGGTGCCGGAGCCGGCGAGGAAAAAGCGCAGGGACGCGGGCTGGCCGTCCGTGCCGGGAACCCGCCACCACGGAATGGCGGCGAGTAGGCGCTCCACCGGCTGCTCCTTCACAGCGACGAGAAAGGCGGCGTGTGCCGGCACGGGATGCCCGTCCAGCAGGGATTGGGCGCGGCCGAGTTCGTCCGGATAGGCGGGGCGGAGAGTCATGGTGGTGAGAATGTCAGGAAAAAGATGGGGCGACGCGCCGGGAGGGCGCGCCGCCTTGGGTTTTTTAGAGTGACAGGGGAGTCACTCCTGCAGGGACCACTCAAGCCGCGCGCTTGAGACGGCGGCGGGTCAGGACACCGGCGGAGCCGAGCGCCAGCAGCGCAAGGTGGCTGGAAACCTCCGGCACGGCGCTGATGGCAGAACCGTCGATCGCCGTCTTGCCGGCGGAGATGCTCAGGGCGCTGTTGTCGGAATTCTTGGCGAGCGCGATTAGGTGGATTCCATAATTAGTAATTTGGAACTGGCCGACGGCTTCATAGATCGCATCGTTTCCGTTCAGAGAGATATTGGCATAATTCGCACTCCCGACCTCAGCCCCTACGTTTGCCAGGCCGTAGAACGTAGCGCTCGCGTTAGCATAATCCTGGTTGAGCAAGTCGTTCCCTTGGGTGAAGAAGTGATTGACCGTTATACCGTTGATTTTGGAACCGGATTGGGCAAAAAAGGAGCCATTGGCATACCCTGATGCATCCAAGTAAAAAGGCTCTGGAAAAGCAGTTTCGCGGCCCGGGTTGATTCCAGCAGGCGGCGTGACTCCCTGTCCGTAGAGCGTCACGGTAGTGGCACCTTCGGCGGAGGTGGCGGCGGCTCCAGCACCCAGGGTGATGGCAAGATAATTGCCCAGTTTATTTGTAATTATCATCATTTTATTATTTTGGATGTTGTATTCTGTTTTTCTGATCCCGTCACCGGACACCGGTGATGGGGAGAGTGTTTTCTTTGGGGAAATCGTTGGGGAGAGGGGACCTTATTGCCCCCTCTTCTGCGGTGGGAAAGGGCTGGAGGATGAAGAGGCGGCGGCGAGGTCGCCATTTTCGTCAGAGTGGTGAGAAGGTCGGGAAAAGGTTGGGGCGGCGCGCCGGGAGGGCGCTCCGCCTTGGTTTTTTTAGGGTAACAGGAGAGTCACTCCTTCAGGGACAAATCAAGCCGCGCGCTTGAGACGGCGGCGGGTGAGGACACCGGCGGAGCCCAGCGCCAGCAGCGCGAGGTGGCTGGAAACCTCCGGCACGGCGCTGGTGGCAGAACCGTCGATCGCCGTCTTGCCGGCGGAGATGCTCAAGGCGCTGTTGTCGGAATTCTTGGCGAGCGCGATCAACCAGAGTTCTCCCGCGGCGATGTTGATGTGGAACTGGCCGACGGATTCATAGACGCCATCGTCTCCGTTCAGCGAGATGTTCGCATAATTGGCATCTCCAGAAGTTGCGCCATAAGCTTTAGAAGCGCCAGGTTCTTGAAAATATCCTTCAAACGCAAAACCTAAATTATTCAAATCGGTGCCGCTGGTGAATAGTTGGTCAGATGTTCCTTGTTTAAAAACGGAGTTATTAGAGTAGCCATTGAGATCTAAAGTACTAAACCCAACAAAGGAGCTTGTAACCGAGGGATTGATTCCCGCAGGTGGCGTAACTCCCTGACCATACACGGTCACGGTGGTGGCGCCTTCGGCGGAGGTGACGGCGGCTCCGGCACCCAGGGTGAGGGCAAGGTAATTGCCCAGTTTATTGGTAATTTTCATCATTTTATTATTTTGGATGTTGTATTCTGTTTTTCTGATCCCGTCACCGGACACCGGTGATGGGGAGAGTGTTTTCTTGGAGAAAAGCGGTTGGTTTCTCAGGCGGTGAGCGCCTCGTTCTTATTGCGGTGGAGGTCCGGGCGGATGGCGGCTTTCATGTTTCCGGGATGCGGCACGGAGGCGCCGAGGAAGGCCTGCAGCGCCGGCAGCTGGCCGTCCGGATCCGCGACGAGCGCGGGGTAGTCGATCTCCAACAGCTCGACGTCCGCCCGCTGGCGGAGCCGGGCGAGGGTCTGCGCGAGGTGGGTCTGCTGGGTGCGGATGAGGTGGTCTTTTTCCGAGCGCGGCCGCTGGCCGCTGCGGGCGAGCATGGCCCACTGCGAATCCACCACTTCCTCGACCGGACGCTTCATGAAGACGATGCGGTAGCGGTGGCGGGGCGGCAGGCTGGGCAGCAGGGCGGAAATCACCTTGATGACCTTGCCCTCGGCCTGCTCGATGAGGCGCGGGTTTTTCCGGAGGGATTTCACGTCCTCCCATTCCCAGTAGCCTTCGAGGTTGTCCTCGTCGGCGGAGCGTTTGTCATCGTGCATGAGCTCCATGCCACCGGCGCGCAGCATCTGCATCATCAGCGAGGTGCCGGAGCGCGGCAGGCCGGAAACGAGGGTGAAGGTGGAACCCTGGACACCCGCCATGGCCGCGTCTGCGGCGGCTTTTTGCGCGGCCTCCTCGCGGCGGAGCTGGCGCGCGGCATGGCGCTCCTTGGCACGGGCGGCGATGCCGTGGCGCAGGGATTCGAGGCGTTGCTGGCGGGCCAGCGCATCGACCAGGCGGAGACGGACCAGACGGTCGTCGCAGTCCCGCGCATCTTCCGCACGGCCGTAGTAGGTGTGCACGGACTTGAGCAGAGTGAGCGAGTCGGCATCGTCCGGCGCGAGCTGGAGGGCGTTTTCGAGGGCCTTCTGCGCGGCTTCCCATTCGCCGAGCTGGATCAGGGCTCGGCCGAGCAACTGGTGGGCGCGCGGGCTGGCGAACTGCAGGCCGATGGCGGCGAGCGCGGTTTCCGCCGCCAGCTCCGGCTGGCCGTCGCGCAGGTGACAGCGGGTGAGGGTGACGTGGGCCTGGACGCTGGTGGGATCGATGGTGAGCAGGAGCTCGGCGGTTTCGCGGGCTTCGGGCCAGCGCTGGAGCACGGCGTAGCTGCGGCAGGCCAGCTCCAGCACAGGCACGGCGCGCGGAGCTTGGGCGCGGGCGAGTTCGAGGTGGTCGAGCGCCTGTTGGTGTTCGCCTTTCTGGTAGGCGATCTGGCCTTGCAAGAGGTGGGCGGAGGTCGAGTTGCCAAAGGTTTCCAGGCAGATGGCGAGGGTTTCCTCCGCCTCTTCGGCCAGGCCGAGGGCGAGCTGGGTGCGGGCGAGCGACTGGGCATAGTCGGTGCGCTCGGGGTAGGCATTGAAACAATGCTCGAGCAAGGGCAGGGCCTGCTCGTTTTTCCCGGAATAAAGGTAGGCGCGGGCGAGGCTCCATTGGTTCTCGCGGCGGGTCTCGGCAGCCGCCTCCCCGGCGTCGGAGGAAATGGCGTCAATGTAGCCGAGCGCGACAAATTGCTCGAGCAGGGCCTGGCTGTCCTCGGCGCTGAGCGAGCCGCGGCGCTTCGGGAGGTCGCGGGTGGCTTCCCAACTGGGGATGGTCTGGACCGGCTCATCACCGGAGAAAATCTCGCGCAGCACGCGGCCCTCCATGTCGGCGCCCACCGGCAGCCCGAAGTGGTGGAGGAGGGTCGGGGCGATGTCGAGCAGGCGTGCGCCGTGCAGGTCTTGGCCCGGCTCGATGCCGGGCCCCTTGGCGAGGATGACCCCCTGGTTCCGGTGCCAGACGGTGATGCCGGCAGGCACCCGCGGGGTGAACTCGGGCCGCAGGTGGTCCGAGTGGAAGCCGTGGTCGGAAACGAGCACCACCGTGGTGTCCGGCCCGGCCAGTTGCAGCAGGCGCTGGAGCATCATGTCGTGGGCGCGGTAGGTGCCGCGGACGACGTGCTGGTAAATTTCGAAATCCTCGTCCGGGATGCCCGCCATCTTCGGCGGGTGATAATGCATGAAGTGGTGGGAAATCTCGTCGATGGCGCGATAGTAGACGGCCATGAAGTCCCAGTCGGGATCCGTCTCCATCAGGTGGGTGGCGGCGGAGTGCACGGAGTAGGCCTCGGCCAGGTGCTCGCGCAGCGGGTTGAGCCGCTTGTCGCGGTTCTGGTCGATCTTGTGGCCGGCGGGCAGGAAGGGCTTGAGGATGTCGCCATCGATCTCATGCGGGCTGACGCGCAGGCGGTTCATCGTTTCCGCCAGGTCCTCCGGCCAGTAGGTGCCGGGCATCGGCGCGGGCCAGTCCTCGGGATCGTCCTCGGCTTGGGTGCCCTTCAGATGGCCATACATGTTGGAGACCATCTTGCCATCCAGATCGCGCTCGCCCTGGGTGGCGAACCAGCTGACGACGTGGCTGCGCAGGCCGCGCTCGCCGAGCATTTCCCAGACGGTCTTGCATTTGCGGGTGGCGGCGGACACCGGGACAATGCCGCCGGAAACCGGATCGACCTCGGTGAAGCCCTCGACGCCGTGATGATAGGCCATCTTGCCGGTGGCGATGGAGGTCCACAGCATCGGCGAGAGCTGCGGCTCGAGCGTGGCGAGGTTGCCATGGCTGCCGCCATCCATCAGGCTGCGGATGCCGTCCATGCCGCCCTCGGCCAACAGGGAGTGGATGATTTTCCAGTCGGCCGCGTCCCAGCCGACGAGCAGGACTTTGCGGGAGGGGGGCGGCGTGACCGCCGTTTCAGACAAGGGCATGATGGGTGAGGGATCAGGGATGGAAATGACGGCGTAGCCCTAGAAACCGGCCGCGCCTGTCAGGCATCCCAAATCCGGCGCGGACCGGTCAATCGTGAGGAATTGGTATTTATTGGTGATGAAAAACTTGCACGATCCGGCGGTGGATTTCGCTGGTGGAGGGCGGTGGTCGATCTGGCAGTATTGAGCTTGATAAAAGCCGACATCCCTACTCTGGCGTTGATATCCGGATGCGTCGCGATCCTCCAGGCGCTTGCTTTTTGCGTGGCATGGTCGCTCAACCGGCGCACCCCGGGGCTGGGCCGTTGGACGGTGGGCAGCCTGCTGGGCGGGGGGGGGCTGCTGCTGATGCTCTACCGTCAGGGCATTGACTCACCGCTGCTCACCCACTGGCTGCCCACGCTGCTGGTCTGGGCGGGAGCGGCGCTGCTGTATGTGGGCGCGGCGGAATTCCGGGGGCGGCGGGCGCTGCTAAAGGGGCCGCTGCTGTGCTGCGTGCCGGCGCTGGCCGGCTACCTTTGGTTCGGCTGGGGTTCTCCGCAAACCTGGTTGAGGCCGATCTTCTACTCGACGCCGGCGGTGCTCTTCCTGGGACTGACGGCGCGCGAATGGCTCGGTGAGCAGCGGGCAGGCCTGCGCGTGGCCTCCTGCTGCGGCGGGGTGGCCGCGGTGATCTACGCGCTCACGTATGTGGCCCGTGCCTGGCTGATCGCCATCCATCAGGTGGATCCGGAACCGCTGCAAGGCGGCGGCGCGCAGGTGATGGTGATCGTCAGCACGCTGCTGTGGTTGTTCTGCTGGACGTATACCGCGTTGCTGCTGCTCAACCAGTGGCATCACTCGGAAAAAGTCCGGTTTCATGAGGCGCAGCTGATGGCGCAGAAGGATCTGGTGCAGGTCGAGCGCCAGCTGGCGCTCCGCGAGCGGGAGCTGCTGAACGAGCGCACGCTGCGGCAGCGGGATCTGCTGCTGCGCGACCTCCATGACGGCATCGGCGGGATGACGGCGAATCTGGTCCTGCTGGTCTCGATGGGACGCCGCGAGGAGGAAGCGGGCGAGCGGCATGAGCTGATGCGCCACATCGAGCATCTGGTGGTCGATTGCAACCGGGAGGTGAGATCGCTGATGGACGTGCTCGAGAAGGGCCCGGTGGAATGGGGCCAATTTCTCCGGGAGCTGCGCGAGCATGCCGAGCATCTGACGGCGGGCCACGGTTTCCAACTGGACTGGCAGGTGAGTGGCGAGCTGCCGACAAGCCCGCTGAGCGATGCCGCGGCCCGGCTCTCGCTGTTGCGCTGCCTGAAGGAGGCCGTCAGCAACCTCGCCCGCCACGCCCACGCCCGCCACGCCACCATCCGGGTCCGCTTTTTCAAGCAGAGCTTCGGCGTCACCGTCCGCGATGACGGCATCGGGCTCAAGAACAGGGAGGTCGCGGCTTCCGGCGGCCGCGGCTTGGCAAACATGCGTCGCCGCTGTGAGGAACTGCGTGGCCGCGTCACCATCCATAGAAACTGCGGCACCACGCTCCGATTCATCATTCCACTTCCGGTGACCCTCCAGGGCATCGCCAAAAAACCCCCAATCCGGGATCTTGCCTGCGCCTGAGGTGGGAGGCATGAAAAACGCATGATTCGCTTGGTGGTGGTGGAAGATGATCCGGATATGCTCGCGACCCTGCGACTGCTTTTCGCGGCGGTGGGTGGCATGCTTCTGGTGGGGGCCTACGAGACGGCCGAGGCGGCGCTGGAAGAGACGGACTGGCAGGCGGTGGACGTGCTTTTGACGGATCTGGATCTGCCGGGATTGAGCGGGCCGCAGTTGATCGCGGTGGCCCGCGGGCAGGCTCCGGGGCTGCTGGCCCTGGCACACACCGTTCATGAACAGCGTGACAGCCTGTTCCAGGCCCTGCGCTCGGGTGCCGCCGGCTACCTCGTCAAAGGAATGCCCGCACCGGAGTTGGTCGCCTCCATCCGCGCGATCCACGGCGGAGAAACCCCGGTCAGCCCGGCGGTGGCAGGCCACCTGATCTCCTGGTTCCGCGAGACCGATGCCGCTTCGCGGGCGGCTCCCGAAGAGGACTTGACGAGCCGGGAACTGCAAGTGCTGCGGAGTTTCGCCCGTGGGAGCACTTATGATGAAATCGCCGACGCCATGAGCATCAGCCGCCACACCGTCCACAGCCATATTCGCAACATTTACGGCAAGCTGCATGTCAACAACCGCAGGCAGGCGCTCCGCCAGGCCCTGAGCCGGGGTTTCGTGTGACCCGGTTGAACTGCGTGACAGGGAAGCATGAGCGGTAACCTTGCCACACCGTAAAATGCCCACCGTAAAATGCCCGTCCCTTCAACAAGTGCCAAATGCCCGTCCCTTCAACAAGTGCCCGCGGGGGAGGAAGGGCCGGCAATCAGGTCGTCACTCCAACAAAAGAGGCGGCCTTGCGACCGCCTCTTCCGGGATACGTTCTCCGCGTGAGACCGCTTATGCCGCGCGCTTGCTGCGGCGGCGGGTCAGGATGCCACCGGCAGCCAGGCCGAGCAGGCCGAGGCTGGTGGAGGCTTCCGGCACGGCGGAGGTGCCGCCGCCGGAGGCTGGACCAACATTTATTTGAATGATGTCAGGTCCGGCGGCCCAACTATAACTGGTGCCTGAGGTAAGCCCCAAGGAGGACAAATTCTCATTGTCATATACCGTTGATGAATTGATGGGAGTGCCAGCGGAATAACCCTTGGGAAGAAACAAATAAGAGTCGCCCCCCTGTTTAGCCTGGAAACCAACAGTATCTCCTGAGAGCCGAATTCCGCCGAAATTTGAAGAACTACTACCAATGGAATAAGGAGCGACCGTAGCCTTCGCATAGAGGTCGGCAAGTCCTCCCCCGAACGAGATAATGGCCCCTCTATCTGGCTGAATATACGATTGCTGCGTTTGAAAACTCGTGACGAAGGTCCAACCCGCGAGGCTGCTGATTGATCCATTCACCGTTAGGTTTACAGTATTAACGCCGGTTTCCACTAAATTAAATGACAGCGTGGCTGCCGAGAGGGAAGTCGAACAAGCTCCGGCAATCGCCAGAGCACAGAGGTATTTACTTATTTTCATCTTTTTTACTTTTGTGGTTTGTTGGTAGTTGGCTCCAGCCCTGTTGGTCGTGGCTGGGAGCGCGTTTTCTCATTCGGAAATGGGGTGGCAAGAAGGCGCATGAGGCCTTGCCAATCCACAATCGGTGAATCATGCGCGGTTTCCTGACTATAAAGCAATGGTCTTGGCGGGGTAATTTCGGGGTAATGGTGACCGTAAAAATGCCGGTGACCGTAAAAATGCCGACCGTAAAAATGCCCGTCCCTTTCGTAAAAATGCCCGTCCCTTTGAAAATACGCTTGCTGTGAAATACTGGTTCCCCATCCTGCTCACATGCGCCGGCCCCGCCTGAAAGCTCCCGCCTCCCATCCGGTGGCGTACTACCATTGTGTTTCGAGAATCGTGAACCGCGACTTTGTCCTTGGCGACGCCGAGCGAGACAAGTTGGTCGAATACATGCGGACCTACGAACAACTATATGGCCTGCGGGTGCTCTCCTACTGCATCATGTCGAACCACTTCCACATCCTGGTGGAAGTCCCGCAGCGGCCGGCAGAGGCGGATCTGCCGGGTGACGCCGCGCTGGTGGCCAAGGTTCGTGACTGCCTCGGCGACAAGCTCGCCAACGGCCTGGAGTGGGAACTTTCCCATCACCGGGGCCAAGGGAACCTCGAAGCCGCCGAAGCCCTGCGCGAAAGCTGGTTCGGCCGGATGTGGAACGTCAGCACCTACATGAAAGTGCTCAAGCAGCGCTTTAGCCAGTGGTTCAACGGCCGCCACTCACGCCGCGGGACCCTGTGGGAGGACCGCTACCGCTCCGTGCTGGTGGAAGGCAGAGGCCAGGCGCTGCGGGCGATGGTCGCCTACATCGACCTCAACCCCGTCCGAGCGAAGCTCTGCGACGATCCAAAGGACTACCGCTGGTGCGGGTATGCCGAAGCGGTGGCCGGCGGCAAGGAAGCCCGCGAAGCCGTGGCCTTCCTAGCCGCCCTCAATCCCCACGGCGGGATGAAGTCGGAACGGGACACTGCCGCGGTGAAGCCCAAGGAAGCTCTCCGCCGCTGGCGCTGCCATCTGTTCGGCATTCCGGAGAACGGGTCCCGCCAGAAGGGCGAGGCCTCGAAAGGCGAGATGGCCGCCATCTACCGCGACCGGATCCCGCGGGAAAAGGCGCTGGAGGTGCTGGCCCGCGGCGGGAAGCTGTCCCAGGCCGATTACCTCCGCTGCAAGGTGCGCTACTTCAGCGACGGCGCGGTGATCGGTGGAAAAGCCTTCGTGGACGAGATGTTCGCCGCTTTCCGCGACCGCTTCGGGCCGAAGCGGAAGGACGGCGCACGGCCGCTTCGCGGACTGGCGGGCGATTCCCCGGATGATCGGCTTTTCAACTTACGGCAGCTCCGTAGCGGCGTGTTCGGGTAAAGGTTCCCTCCGTCTGGTCTGGAGAACCCGTTGCCAAGCATGGGGTGACCGGGCTCTCGGTTCGGCATCCTGCCTCCGCTTGCAAACGGGATGGGGCAGAGCGCCGGGAGAGTGGCGCACGCTTCCAGCGTGTGACTGGAAAGGCAGTCATCCTGACCGCCTGACCTTGTATCGGCTGCACAGCCCGCAGCATGTGGGCTGTCCTGTTGCAGGCCGGAGGCATTCACGATTTTTCAGGAGGGCAGCACGCGGACGGTGACGGGCGGGCTGCCGAGGAGGGTGGCGGCGGCGGCTTTGACTTCTTCGGCGCCGAGGGCTTGGAAGATGGCGGCCATCTCGCGGTGGTGGTCGACGGGGAGGCCGAACAGGACGTCGATGGCGGCCAAGCGGGCGATCGAGGCGGGGGATTGCATGCCGATGGCGAGGCTCGACAGGACGGTGGCGCGGACCCGCCCGAAGGCCTCGTCCGGGATCCCGTGGGTGGCGATTTTGTGGATCTCGGCGGTCAGTTCGCGCTGGGCGAAGTCGACCTGGGCGGGGTCGGTGGCGAGGTAGAAGCCGAAGAAGCCGGCGTCGTGGCCGTGGAACTGGGTCGCGCCGACCTGGTAGGCGAGGCCGAGTTCCTCGCGGATCCGGGTGAACAGCGGGCCGGCCATGTCGCTGCACCATTCCTGGATCATGCGGAGCGCGAAGCGGCGGGGATCGAGCGCGCCGCAGCCGGGGTAGGCGAGGGCGAGCACGGCCTGCTTTTTCGGCAGGAAGGCCTCGATCTCGAAGTCGCCGCGGACGGTCGCGGCAGGGGCGGTCCAGGGCGTGCCGGCGGGCAGGTTGCCGATGCCGGCGGCCAGCAGATCGCGGGCTTCCGACAGGTCGAAGGCCCCGGCCAGGGCGACCACGGTGTTCGCGCCTTGGAAATGGCGCGAGTGGTGGGCGGACAGGGCGAGGCGGTCGAGCGTGGCGAGCGATACCTCGCTGCCGAGCGAAGGCAGGCCGTAGCCGCTGCCGTCGAACAGGTGCTGGCGGGCCAGCCGGAAGCCGGTGGACAGCGGGTCTTCCAGCGACTCGCGCAGCGAGGCGAGCTGGCTGGCGCGTTCGCGCTCGATCGAGTCGCCGTGGAAGGCGGGCTCGGCGAGGACCTCGGCGAGCAGCGGAAGCAGGGCCGCGAGATCGGGCGAAAGGCCGGACATCTGGACCAGCAAGGCATTGTTGCCAGAGCCCGCGCCGAGCGTGGCGCCGAGCGCTTCCAAGGTGCCGGCGAGCTCGGCGGCGCTGCGGCGGCGGGTGCCCTGCGGCAAGGTGGCGGCGAGCAGGGTGTTGAGGCCGGCGTTTTCCGGGATCTCCGAGACCACGCCGGCGCGGATCGCGACCTGGGCGGCGACGATCGGCACCCGCGGGTCGGGCAGCAGCGCGATCGTCGCGCCGTTGGGAAGGGTGAAGCATTCCGGCTCGGTCCGGCGGCGGGCGGCGGCTTTTTGCGCGACCGGTGCCGGGGCGTCCTCGGGGTCGAGGATGGAAATTGTGACATTGTCGGCGGTCAACAGCGCCATCGCGCGGCGGACGTCGGCGGCGGTGGTGGCATCCAGCGCGGCGAGGTAGCGGCGGGTGAAATCGAGGTCGCGGGCTTCGTGCCAGTTCGACGCGAGGTCGGTGGCGCGGCCGGACGCGCTGGTCAGCGTCTTGAACTGGCTGGCGGCGATCTGGCGGCGGGCCTTGGCCAGTTCGTCATCGAGCGCGCTGGCCGGCATGTCGGCGATTTCGGCGAGGATGGCGGCGACCAGCTCGTCGCGCTTTTCCGGCTCGGCTTCGGCGGAGACGGCGAACAGGCCTTCGCGGCCGGACTGGCTCCAGGACCAGGCGGAAATCTCCAGCGCCAGACCCTTTTCCTCCCGCAGCCGGCGATACAGCCGGGCCGAGCGGCCGCGGCCGAGCACGGCGGCGGCGAGGTCGTAGGCCGCCACGTCGGGATGACCGAGCGGCGGGATCTTCCACGCCAGGCTGAGCTTGCTGGCCGGCACCGCGAAATTCAGGTGGCCGCGCCGCGGACCGAGCTGGGTGCCGTCTTCCGGCACCACGGGTTCCGCGCCGCTGCCGCGCGGGAAGGCACCGAAAAATTCGTCGATCCTTTCGCGGACCTCCACGGCGTCGAAGTCGCCCGACAGGCACAGGCAGCAGCGGTCCGGGGTGTAGCGGGCGCGGTGATACGCGGTCAGGTCGCCGTAGCTGATGGCGTCGAACAGCGCGCGATGCCCGATCACCGGATGCCGCCGCGGGTCGGAGGTGAAGGCGGTCGAAAACAGCAGGCGGCTCGCCATGTCGTCGGGATCGTCGAGGCCCATGTCGATCTCGCGGCGGATGACGTCTTTTTCCTTCTCGAACTCGTGCTCCGGCAGGGCCGGTTCGAAGACCATCGCGGCGAGCACCTCGAGGAACACCGGCAGGCCGCTGGCCGGGCCGTCGATGTAATACACGGTCCGGTCGAAGGTGGTGTAGGCATTCCAGTGGCCGCCGGCGGCCTGGACGGTGGTGGCCAGCTCGTCGGCACCGAAGCGTCCGCCGCCCTTGAAGACCATGTGCTCGAGGAAATGGGAGATGCCGGAGCCCAGGCAGGCACCTTCATGAAGGCTGCCGCTTTCGACCCACAGCTGCGCGCTGATCACCGGCGCGGCGGGGTCGGGGTCGAGAATCAGGGTCAATCCGTTGGGCAGGCGGTCGAGTAGGGCGGCGGTGGCAGGGTATTCCATGGATTTCCAGCTTGGAGCCGCAGAAATGGTCGATATACGGATGACATGCAACGATGGATCGTGGTGGTCGCGCTGGTTGTCTGCCTGCTGGGGGGCGCGACGGTGGCCGGCGTCTGGTGGAACCACCGGCAGAACAAGCCGGACAAGCGCTGGGTGCCGCTCGACTTCAATCCCGACTTGTCCGAGGAACGGCGGCAGGAAAGCGTGGCCCAGATGCGCGAGAACTTGCTGACCGACGCGATCCTGACCGGGGTGGTCCGCGACTGCGACGTGCAAGGCGCATGGGAACTGCCCAGCGAGGAGGCCGCCGTGGCGGAACTCCGCAAGCGGGTGTTCATCGATGCCGGCGAGCGGATGGTCAAAGGGATGCCGGTGGCCACCTTGAACATCGGCTTCCGCGGGACCGTCGGCCAAAAGGATTATCTCGACCGCTTGGCCGGGCGCCTGATGGAGGACGTCCTGCGGATGATCGCCCCGCAACCCGCCGCTTCGGCGGCGGGGCCGTCGATCGATTGAGCCCGGCCGGCGTCAGGGGACCAACGACTCAGGCCTCCTCGGTCACGATCTTCGGGAAAACCGGCTTGGGCTTGCCGGTTTCGTGACCGTCCGGGACCAGGCCCCACTGGAGATCGTCGAGCTTCAGGTCGAGCAGGTTGTCCATCCGCAGTTGCGCGGCGATCCGTTGGGCGGGGTCCGGCAGCACCGGGGAAAGCAGCACCGCGCAGTGGGCCAGGCTTTCCACCAGGTGGGCGAGCACGCTGTCGAGCCGCGGCTTGTGGGCCGGGTCCTTGGCGAGTTCCCACGGCTTGTTGCGCTCGGCGTAGGCGTTGCAGACGGTGACGTGGCGGTTGATCGCCTTGAGGGCTTCCGCGACGTCGAAGGCGTCCAGCGCCGCGCGGTATTCGCCGAGGACCGCCTTGAGCGAGTCCCGCAGCGCGTGGTCGTCGGCATTGGTCGCGGCCCCGGTCGTGACGACGCCGGCGGAATAGCGGGCGGTCATGTTGAGCGCGCGGTTGCACAGGTTGCCGAGCTCGTTGGCCAGCTCCTGGTTGTAGAGCATCACCAGCCGGTCGAGGTCGAAGTCGGCGTCCTTGCCGGTGACGATGTCGCGCACCAGGTAGTAGCGCAGGGCATCGACGCCGAACTTGTCGGCCAGCTCGTCGGGATCGACGACGTTGCCGAGCGACTTCGACATTTTCTCGCCCTTCATGTTCCACCAGCCGTGGACCAGGATTTGCGGCAGCCGCTCGTCGGGGAAGCCGATCGCGTGGAGCATCGACGGCCAGTACACGCCGTGGGCGGGGACCAGGATGTCCTTGCCGATCACGTGGACCGGCCGGCCCGTGTTCCAGATGCCGGCGAAATCCGGCAGTCCCGCATTGTCGGCGGCGAGGTAGCCGGCGAAGGAGATGTAGTTGATCAGCGCGTCGAACCAGACGTAGGTCACGAAGTCGGGATCGAAGGGGAACTCGATGCCCCAGCGCAGGCGTTCTTTCGGGCGGGAGATGCAGAGGTCGAGGTCGGCGGAGTTGGCCAGCGCGCCGAGCAGTTCGTTGCGGCGGAAGCCGGGGATGACGAAGTCCGGATGGCTGGAAACGTAGTCTTTCAGCCAGGCCGCGTGGGCGCTGAGGCGGAAGTACCAGTTTTCCTCCTCGATCTCCACCACCTCGCCCCACTCCGCGCCGAACTCGCCGGCCTCGTTGCGGTCGCGGTCGGTGAGGAACTGCTCCTGGCGCACCGAGTAGTGGCCCTGGTAGGCCTTCTTGTAGAGATCGCCGCGCTCCTTGAGGTCGCTGAGGATGGCCTGCACGCAGGCCTTGTGGCGGTCGTCGGTGGTTTCCGCCCAGCCGTCGTAGTGGACGCCGAGCTTTTTCCAGAGGTTGAGGAAGAGCTTGGTCTTTTTCTTCGCGAAGGTGGCCGGGTGGATCCCTTCCTTCTCCGCGGTCTGCTGGACTTTCTGCCCGTGCTGGTCGACGCCGGTGAGGAAATACACCTCCTCGCCGCGCAGCCGCCGGTAGCGGGCGATCACGTCGGCGAGCACCTTTTCGTAGGCGTGGCCGATGTGCGGCGCGCCGTTGGTGTAGTCGATGGCGGTGGTGAGGAAGTACATGGGAAGTGGGATCGCCGGAGCGCGCGGCAAGAAAGGACTCCTTCGCGGCTCCATTCAAGATTTGCGTGCCCGGAGCCTCCCGCGTGCGGCGATTCCTCACAAGCCTTTCGTTGGGCTCCTCCATCCGCGGTCATCTCGAAACTAGTTCTGAAATTCAGAACGAGGTGGCCCTGCCGCACAGGGTTCCGACACGAGGGAAGGACCCAACCCAAGCTTCGGGGGTCGGTCCTTGAATTCTGAATCTGTTAGATCCATGATGCCAGCGCTCCTTGATGGCGTGGGAAGAGCCGGCCGGCTCAGCTTTCCCGCACGACCTTGCCGCCGAGGGACAGGATGCGGGCGTTGCCCTTGGCGAACTCCGCCTCGCCGATCTGGCCGTCGCGGACATACATCTGGGACAGGGCGGTCCAGGCGAGGAGGTCGTTCGGGCGCAGGGTGGTGGCTTGCAGGCCGCAACCGATCGCTTCCTTGATCTCGCCGAGTTTCAGCAGGCACATCCCGAGGGCATGCCAGCCGTCGAAGAAGTCCGGGTCGAGCGCGACGCAGCGCCGGTAAAGGGCGACCGCGTCTTCGAGGTCGCCGAGCGCGAGGTTGCCGTTGGCATCGTCGAACAGGTGGTCGCGGTCGGTGTCGGGCACGGGCACGGGGTCAGCGCGCGCTGATTTCCTCGACGAGGGTGTTTTCAAGCCGCTCCTTCATCCAGGCCAGGAACGCGAAGCGCTCGTTGCTCTGGGCCAGGTAGCGGAGCGAGTTTTCGACCCGCCCGGCGCGGGCGGGATCCTTCACCAGTTCGCGATTCTCGACGAACACGAAGAGCGCGCCGTCGGGGCGGATGACGGGATCGGCGAGGCTGCCCGGATCGACCAGGGCGGCGGTCTGGAAGAGGATCGAGGTGTCGGCCTCGCCGTCGAGCTTGTCGGTGGCCTTGAAGGGGCCGTGAGCCTTGGGTTCGAGGCCGAGTTCCTTGGCGATGTCGGCGAACGCCTTGCCGGCGGCGAGACCTTCGCGGATCTTGGCGGCCTTCTCCTCGGCATCCTTTTTGAGCGCTTCGGCGGCGGCGCGGGTGAGGAAATCCTTGCGTACCTCTTCCTTGGCTTCCTCGAAGGTCTTCTCGCGGACCGGTTCCTCCTCATCGAGGCGGACGATCAGGAAGCCCCCGTCGGCGACCGGCAAGGCGTCGGTGAAGCGCGACATCGGCTCGGTGCCGAGCTTGAGATTGAAAACCTGGTCGGCGATCGGCCGGCGGTTGGTGGCGGAGCGGAGGTCGCCCGCCAGGCCCGGCGGGACTTCCTGGCGGCCGAACATCTCGGTGGTGGTGAACTCCCACTGGTTGGCGGTGGCGAGTTTCCCGAAGTCCGCGCCCTCGCTCTCCTCGAGCTGCTGGAGGAAGTAGTCGACCACGTCGGCCAGTTCGCTGTCGGCGTTGCGCTTCTCTTCGGCGAGCTTGGCCTCCTCGGCCGCTTTCTTGTCGGCGGCTTCCTTGTCGGCGGCCTTGCGCGCCTCCTCGGTCACCGCGTCGGGCAGCTTGGGCGCCTCGGTCTTCGGTTCCGGATATTTCGGCTTGGCGAGCGTGTAGCTGACCTTCACCCGGCGCTCGGTTTGATACTTGTCGCGGGTGGTTTCCCACTCGGCTTTCAATTCCTCGTCGGTCGCTTGGATGGATTCCTCGAACTTGGAAAGCGGGACACGGGCGAGCTGGATGCTGACCTGCTGGTCGTCGCGGGCGGTTTTCTCGGCGGCGATCTTCGGATCGGCGGAAAGTCCGCCGCCGATGATGGCGGAAAGCTTGGCCGCGGCCAGGTTGTCGCCGATCAGCTCGATCATGTCGGCCTCGGTCATCCCGAGGCGGCCGATGTTCTTCACGACGCCGTTGTAGGCTTCCTGGTCAAAGGTCCCGTCGGTGCCCTGGAAGGCCGGCATGGTCTTGAGGGATTCCGCGATCTCCGCGGTGGAGGGATGGACGCCGAACTCCTCGCGCGCTTTCTTGAGCAGGAGGCGGTTGACAAAGAAACGCTGGTTCGCCTGGGCGTCATCGGGCGGCGCGTAGCCGGCGTCGGTGGCCAGCTGGAGGTCATTCAGGCCGAGCCCCATCGCCATGCTGCGGGCGGATTCCCCCCACTTTTGCAGCTCGCTGTAAGTGTAGCTGGTGCCGTCGACGGAGAGGACCGGCGGGTCGTTCGCGTTGCCTTGGCCGAGGTTGGCATTGTCGCCGAGGAAGGCCAGGCCGACGAAGAGCAGGGCGACCACGATGATGATCAGGCCGGTGTATTTGCGAAGGTGTTCGATCATGGACGCTGTCTTGGGTGTGCCCGCGGGGCGCGGAAGTAAAGGGAGCGACCGGAAGTGCTTCAACCCTTATTCGCAGCCATTTGGCACCCGGTCGGGGGCAAAAAAAGAACCGCCGGGGAGCACCCACTCCCCGACGGCCAAGTTGGTCAACCACTGCCGGGCCCGTCAGACGGAAACCGTCAAAAGCTGACAACTGCTGTTCACCCTTACATGAAAACTGCGTTCGCACGCGGCTTTCATGACATCAGACCGGGTCGCGATCCTTCCGTTCAAATGTTTTGCGAATTTTTTCCGGAGCCGCGGATCACTGCGATCTTGCCGGAAATCGGCCGAGGGGCCATCGCTCGGGGCGTGACAGGACATGAGATCCGCGATGCCCTCGCCGCCGCCGGGGTGATGCCGAGCCGCCAGCTCGGCCAGAATTTCCTCTGCGACCCGAACATGGCGCGCTGGATCACCGACCAGCTCGAGGTGCGGCCCGGCGACACGGTGGTCGAGGTGGGGCCCGGGACCGGGGCGCTGACCGAGCATCTGGTCGGGCGGGTGCGGCGGCTGGTGCTGGTGGAGTTCGATTCCCGGCTGGCGGCCTGGCTGAAAGAGCGCTTCGCCGGGGAGCCGTCGGTCGAGGTGCACCATGCCGACGCGGTGAAATTCGACGCGCGGAGCCTGTTCAAGCATCGGCCGGTCAAGTTTCTCGGCAATCTTCCCTATTCGTGCGGCGGGGCGATCCTGCGGAATTTCCTGTCGCGGCCGAATCCTTACGAGCGGGTGGTGGTGATGCTTCAGAAGGAAGTGATCGAGCGCCTGGCGGCCGGCCCGCGGACCAAGGAATACGGGGTGCTGACCTTGCGGGTGCAGAGCGAGTGGAAGGTCCGGCCGCTGCGGACGGTGCCGCCGGAGGCCTTTCATCCGCGGCCGCAGATCGACTCCTCGGTGGCCCTGCTGCTGCCGCGGGGCGAGGAACTGCCGGCCTTTGATGCCCGGCGTTTCGACGAATTGATCCGCCGCGGCTTCGCCCAGCGGCGCAAGCAGATGGGCAAGCACATGCCGCCGCAGCCGCCGTGGGAAGAGGCCTGTGCCGCGATCGGCGCCGGGCCGGCCGCCCGGGCGGAAGAGCTGTCGCTGGAGCAATGGATCGGATTGGCGCGGCTCTATGATGACCACCCGCTGCGCGACCTGCCCCAGCGCGGGGAGGAAGTCTTCGACGTGGTCGACGAGGCCGACCAGGTGACCGGGCAGGCCACCCGGCGGGAAGTCCACGAGCGGCAGCTGCTGCACCGGGCGGTGCACGTTTTCGTGGTGAACCGCCACGGGGAGTTGCTGCTGCAGAAGCGCTCGCGCTTCAAGGACGCCCATCCCGGGGTGTGGGATTCGAGCGTCGCCGGGCATCTCGACGCGGGCGAGGACTATGCCGCGGCGGCGCAGCGGGAGCTGGAGGAGGAAATGGGGATCCGCGGGGTCAGGGCGGAGGAAATCGGGCGAATCCCGCCCGGCGAGGCGACCGGCTGGGAGCATGTGCGGCTCTACCTGGTGCGCTGGGACGGAGTGCCGCGATTTCCCTGCGCCGAGGTGGAAGCGGCGCTGTGGGTGGGAGCCGCCGAGCTGGCTGCCTGGGTCGCGGCCCGCCCGTCCGACTTCGCCAGCGGTTTTTTAGAATGCTGGAAGATCTCGCAAGGTGAATAGCTTCTAATTCCTGAAAGTTTTTCAAATCTGCTTGTCAGCCTTCCCTGATTTTGTATTCTGAACGGCACTCCCCAAAGTAATCTCCCCTACTTTGAAACCTGTCCCGAACATGAAAATTGTGTCCCATCCTCGGTTTGCCCGGACCAGCCACCGGAGCCGCCGCCTTATCCGTCCCCACGCCCGCGGCATGACCCTGCTCGAGCTCACGGTGGTCATTCTGGTGCTGCTGACCCTGATCAGCGTCCTGTTCATCGGTGCCAACGCCTGGAAAAAGGGATCCGACCGGACCCTGTGCATCATGAATCTGCAGAACGTGCAGAAAGGCGTGCGGAGCTATGCCAATCTCAACGGCTATTCCGCCGGCGCGACCGTGACCGGGCTGCAGAACCAGGTCATCGGGCTGGGGCGGTTCGTCGAGAAGATGCCCGAATGTCCCGGCGATGGAACGTATGCATCCGGTGGCGACCTGATTCCGAACATCGGCACCCTCTATCTCAACTGCACCCTCGCCGCCACCGATCTCCACGAGCCGGCGGATACCGCCGACTGGTGATGATTGCGAATTTCCCGGATTGCAGGGTCCGGAGTTCCGGGTGAGACTGGTGGCCGAGTTCCGATGAACGCGGCCGCCCCTCCATTTCAAAGCCAGGCGAAGCTCTGGCTGACGGCCTTCGTGGTTTCGGCGGTGCTGAACGTGGTGGCCATGATGGTCATCGGGTTCTGGATCGTCGCGAACATCGTGCTGGAGCCGCCGAAACCGGCGGATGCCGGCTTCGAATCGGTGGCGTTCATCGTGCCCCAGGTCGCGCCCGCGCTTGAAACGACGGCTCCGGAGGCGGCGGTCAAGCCACCCGCCGCGCCCTCGTTTGCCAGGACCTCGCCGGATCAAGCCGCGGAAAGCCCGGAGCGGCCGGATTTCATCGGCGAGCGCAACACCCGGGCGACCCGCGACGCGGCGGCCGTGGCGGATACCCCGGAGATGCCAAGCCAGACCGGGCGGGAGCCGCGCTACGAAAACGAGATCGAGACCACCGAGAGCGACTACCAGGACGGCGATCTGGCGCACGACCGGGTCGCGAGTCCCGGGACACCGCCGGTGCCGGAAAGCCTCGCCGCGACCGAGCCGGCGGAAACCCCGCGGCCGCCGGAAGCCAAACCGGGCGTCCCGGCCGAGCCGATGCCCGCGCCGGAAAAGGAGCGCCTGGCCGAGGGTCCGGTGACGGTGGATCGCCCGGTGAAGGAACCGCCGGAACCGGAAGAACCGCCCAAACCGACTCCGCCCGACCGGGAGCCGGAAGGTGCGGCGGAAATGGCGAAGGAGACCGCCGAAGAAAAGGTCGCCGAGGAGCTGCCGAAGCCCGCGAGTCCGCAACGCTCCCCCGGATTCCGCGGCAACCAGCAGAAGACCCGGCTGGAGGGATCGATTTCCCGGGTCGGCCGCTCCGCCCTCAATGTCGAGGATTCGCTGCTCGGCCGCTATCATGCCGCGGTCAGCCGTGCCGTGGAAAAGGAGTGGCAGCGCAATTGCGTCCGCAACCGCGATTACATCACGCCCGGACAACTCACCATGCGGGTCATGCTCGAGGCCTCCGGCAAAGTGAGGTCGGTCGGATTTGTCGAGGAATTCGGCGTGGGGAATATCCCCAAAGGATTCACGATCAACAGTATCCGCGATGCCGAGATCCCCGCGATGCCGGGCGATCTGAAAAAGCAGCTCGACGGCGAGCCGCTGGAACTCATTTACCGCTTCAACTTCTGACCTCCCCCGCGATTTCTCATGCCGAACCCGCCGCCTCCTCTTGCCGCCGCCCTTGAAGACCCGAGCCTCCAGCAGATCTGGAAGTTCTTTGCCGACGGGGGCTTTTTCATGATCCTGCTGGCCATCTGTTCATTGGTCGCGGTCGCGGTGATCCTGTTCAAGCTGCTGTCCCTGCGGCGGGAAACCGTGATCCCCGCGGCGCTCGCTTCCAAGGTCGACGATTTTGAAGCCCGCATGAAACTCGCCAATGGCGACGCGGTGTTCCGCGAGTTCGACGACGGGCGCAGCACCCTGGCCCGGCTCTGCGCCGTGGCCAGCCGGAACCGCGGCAAGAGCCAGGCCGAAATCACCGAGGCGGTGCAGGCTGCGGCCCGCGAGGAAATCGTCCACCTCCACGCCGGCATGATCGCCCTCGACGTGGTCATCACCGTGGCTCCCCTGCTCGGCCTGCTCGGCACCGCCAGCGGCCTGGTCGTGGTGTTCGGCGGTCTCGGCGACAGCGCCAACCACAGCGCCATCGCGCTGGGTATCGGCCGGGCGCTCAACACCACCATCGTCGGACTCGCCATCTCGGTGCCCGCGGTGGTCGCCCAAGGCTGGTTCCAGCGCCGCATCGATACCATGGCGGCCCGGCTCGAAGTGCTGCTGACACGGCTCGCCCACGCCCTCGAACGCGCCCCGCGGTCCGCTGCGGCACGCCCCTCCACCCCCGTGCAAGCCTGAGGACCGATGCGCTTCGTCTGTCCCGCCAGAACCTCGCGAGGGGTGCCGATCGTGCCGATGATCGACATCCTGTTCATCGTGCTGATTTTCCTGATCGTCTCCACCACCTTCAAGAAACCGCGGACCATCCTGCCGATCGAGTTGCCCACGGTGCGGGATATCGCCAGCACGGAGGTGATCGATGATCGCTCGGTGCTCACGGTCGACAAGGAAGGACGGATGACGCTGGACACGCTCGCGGTGCCGGACGTGGTTCTGCTGGACGCCTACCTCAAGGCCTTCCTCAAGGAGAATCCCGGCCGCAAGCTGGAGCTCGAAGCCGACAAGGAAATCGCCCTCGAGAAATTGCTCGAGGTGTGGGACGCGTTGACCCGCGCCGGCATCCCGATTAAGGACGTGCCCGCCCGCATCCGGCTCCCTGAATAAGCGGCGACCTTTTCCGATGATCCTCGAAATCGTCCAATACGGCCATCCCGTCCTGCGCGAGCGCTGCAAACCCGTCGTCCAGGTGGACGAGGCGCTGCGGCAGCTGGTCGCCGACATGCTCGAAACGATGTATGACGCCCATGGCGTGGGACTTGCCGCGCCCCAGGTCGGGGTCGCGCTGCGGCTCGCGGTGGTGGATGTCTCGCACGATCCGGAATGCATCACCTTCCTCAAGGTCGCCGGGATCGACGCGCCGCTCGCGTCCATCATGCCGCTGGTGTTCATCAATCCCGAGCTGGAGTTCACCGGACCGAAGGAGCGCGATACCGAAGGCTGCCTCAGCATCCAGGACCTGCGGGCGGAGGTCAGCCGGCCCGGGGCCGTGAAGGCGAAATTGCCGCAATTGGACGGCAGCGTGCTGGAGATCGAGACCGACGGGCTGCTGGCGCGGGCGATCCAGCATGAAACCGATCATCTCAACGGCGTGTTGTTCATCGACCGCGTTTCGCCGGCGGCCAAGATCAGCTTGCGCCGGAAATTGCGCCGCTTGACCGGGGGAGAGTAAGCTTGCGGTCATTGAAGGCTCGACTTTTCATAAAGGTTAGCTAAGCAGGGCCCCGGTCATCTTCATCTTCCCACTAACATTCGAGCCATGAACAACAGCCGCGGTATTTTCGAACCCCAGGAAGGCTTCGCGCCCGCCCCCCCGTCTAGAAGTCCGTTTGCCGTTGCCGATGAAGGCCAGGCGAGCAGTCCTTTCGCCATTGTTGGTGAACCGGAATCCCCGTTCGCATCGATGAAGGATGAGCCTTCGTTCCGCCTGGCGACCGACGTCGGACGTCCGGCGAAGTTGCCCGAGCGCCGCCCGGCTGCCGGCGAGACGCCGGTGCTTGACCCCCGCTCGCCCTTCGCTTCCGAGCCGCTGTCACCGTCCCCCTTCGACGCCCCGGCGAGCGCCGTTTCGCCGTTCGGATCGGCGCCGCCGCCGGTCCCCGCGTCCGCCCCGGCCTCGTCGCCGTTCGGCGGCACGCCCCCCCCGGTCGCGGTGGCCGAGACCCCGGTCGAAGCACCCCCGGCTCCCGCCGCGGTCGCCGCCCCGGCCCCGCCGCCACCCGCCGCCGCCGCACCCGCCGCCGCTCCGGCCGCGGAACCGGAATCCTACGAATCCGACTCCCGCGCGATCCGGCAACTCGAACTGCGCGCCATTTTCGGGGTCGACCGCGAACTCAGCGCCGATGAAATCCTGCAACGCGCCCGCGCCTTGCCGGGAATCCGCCATGTCGCCCGCGTTCCCGCCGCCGACAGCGGCACGATCGAAGCGCTCAAGCGGGTGATCGGCAACCTCGGCTTCGGGGCCGGCCAGGTGAAACTCTACTGCGGCAGCCTGCCGATCGAATTCATCCGCGAAAACAGCGTGCTGTTAGCCGTGCAGAACGACGGCAGCTTCGCTCCCGGCGTGCGCGAGACCCTGATGATCGTCGCCCGCGAGCTGGGCCGGCTGTGAGACTCCGCTCCGCATGACGGTGGAGCAAGACGCCCGCCAGGTCTCGGTGAAGGTCGCCCTCGCGGGGGCGGCCGACAGCGGGAAGCTGGCGATGCTGCGGGCGATCGCCAGCCGCTTCGGCTTCGCGACGATCCGCGAGCATCCGGTCGGCACGATGCGGGTCCACCGGGTCGAGTGGGCCGAACCGCGCACCCTGACGGACGGCCGCTTCTTGAACGTGGCGCTCCATTCCCTGACCGGTCCGATCGACTACAACGCCGGCGAGGAACTCCTGCTGCGCGCCGCCGCGGGGATCGTGTTCGTGGTCGACGCCGATCCCGCGAAATTCCAGACCGCCTGGGACAGCCTGCTCCGGCTTTCCGACAACACCCGCCGCAACGGCTACGATCTCCATTCGGTCGGCCTGGCGATCCAGTATCATCGGGCGGATCTCTACCCCGGCTTCGATCCGCAGGACCTCGACCGGCGCCTGGGGATCCCGCCCGGTCTGATCCCGCGCTTTGTTTCATCGAGCCGCCAGCCGGATGCCGAAGGCCTGGCCTTCGACTCGGTGCTGGCGCAGATCCGCGAGCGGCTTTGAAGGGCGGCGCGCGGTCTCCGGGAATCTACGCCCCGCCCTTAAGCAGGTTCCGGCTGGCCCACACGTAATTCGCGCCGGAAATCAGGGTCAGCGCGACGGCCGTCCAGAGCGAAAGCGGCATCAGCCAGCCCGCCGGGTCCGCCAGACCGCGGAGCAGTCCGCCGAGACCGCCGCGGCTGTTTTCAAAGGTCAGCCAGACCAGGCCGGTGATGCAGAAGATCAGTTGGAAGGTGGTCTTCCATTTCCCGAGGCGGTCCGCCGCCAGCACCTGGCCGGCTTCCACCGCGATCTGCCGCAGGCCGGTGACCAGGAATTCGCGTGCGATGATCAGCGCCGTCACCCAGACCGGGCTGTGGTAGCCGCCGGTCGGCTGGGCCGAGAAAAACACGAAGGCGGCGCAGACCAGGATCTTGTCGGCCAGCGGGTCGAGCAGCTTGCCGAGCGGCGTCACCAGACCCATCTTGCGGGCGAGATAGCCGTCCAGCCAGTCGGTGGCGGCCGCCACCGAGAAAGTCACCAGGGCGATCGCATATCCCGGATTTTCCGGAAATCCCACCGCCGCCACGAAAATGCCCGTCAGGACAAGCCGGGAAAGGGTGATCGCGTTGGGGAGGTTCACGCCGCGAATGTGGGGAATGCACGGCATGATGGCAACAAGGGGTTGCACCGAAGCCGCGCCTTCCTTACACCGCGGCCGTTTCCCGAACCGAATCAAGACCATGAGCAACAGCGATTTCGGCCTCATCGGCCTGGCCGTCATGGGCCAAAACCTCGTCCTGAACGTCGAATCCCGCGGCTTCCAGGTGTCCGTCTTCAACCGCACCACTTCGGTCACCGAGGAGTTTGTCGCCGCCCATCCGGACAAGAAGCTGGTCGGCGCCAAGACCCTCGAGGAGTTCGTCCAGTCCCTCGCCTCGCCGCGCAAGGTGATGATCATGGTCAAGGCCGGCGGTCCGGTCGACGCGGTCATCGAGTCGCTGATCCCGCTGCTCGACCAGGGCGACATCATCATCGACGGCGGCAACTCGCTCTACACCGACACCGAGCGCCGCGACAAGTGGCTCGGCGACCTCGGCTTCCGCTTCATCGGCGCCGGCGTCTCCGGCGGTGAGGAAGGCGCCCGCAAGGGCCCGTCGATCATGCCCGGCGGCCCCGCCTCGACCTGGGACGTGATGCGGCCGATCTTCGAAAGCATCGCCGCCAAGGTCGACGGCGAGCCCTGCGTCACCCACATCGGTCCCGGCGGCGCCGGGCACTATGTGAAGATGATCCACAACGGCATCGAGTACGGCGACATGCAGCTGATCTGCGAGGCCTACAACATCTTCAAGGCCGCCGGCTTCGAGCCGAAGGAGCTCGCCGAAGTCTTCACGGATTGGAACGAAGGCGACCTCGAGAGTTATCTGATCCAGATCACCTCCAAAATTTTCGCGCAGAAGGACCCGGCGACCGGCAAGCCGCTGGTCGACCTGATCCTCGACACCGCCGGCCAGAAGGGCACCGGCAAGTGGACGATCATGAACGCGGTCGAGAACACCGTGGTGATCTCGACCATCAACGCCGCCGTCGAGGCGCGCATCCTGTCCTCGATGAAGGACCAGCGGGTCGCCGCCAGCAAGGTGCTCGAAGGGCCGAAGCCGGAGATCGACGCGAAGAAGAAGAAGCTGGTGAAGAAGGTCCACGACGCGCTCTTCGCGTCCAAGATCATCTCCTACGCCCAGGGCCTCGACCTGATCGCCACGATGGGCAAGGAAAAGGGCTGGGGCCTCGACCTCGGCAAGATCGCCGCGATCTGGCGCGGCGGCTGCATCATCCGCGCCCGCTTCCTCAACCACATCACCGAGGCCTACCGCAGCAATCCCGAGCTCGGCAACCTGATGCTCGCCCCGTATTTCACCGACCTGCTCAACGACTTCCAGGAGAACTGGCGCGAGGTGATCTCGATGGCGACGCTCGCCGGCATCCCGGTGCCCGCCTTCAGCGCGTCGCTCGGCTACTACGACAGCTATCGGAGCGCGGTGCTGCCCGCCAACCTGCTGCAAGCCCAGCGCGACTTCTTCGGGGCCCACACCTACGAGCGCGTCGACAAGCCGCGCGGCGAGATGTTCCACACCGACTGGCCGGAGGTCATCGGCTGAGGAGCGGCGGCATTCCTGTCGCCAGCGTTCCGATCCGGGCGAACAAGAGCGTCCGTACTCCATGTTTCAAAACCGGCCGGGAGCGATCCCGGCCGTTCTTGCGTCCACCGGGCCGCTTGCCAGCCAAGCCAACTACTGCGATGCTCCCCCCCGACGGATGCCGAACTCACGCCGGAGTATGTCGCCACGCTGCGCCGCCTCAGCGGGCGCCAGAAGCTGCGGACCGCGTTCGCGATGTAGTGGAGCGCCCGGAAGCGCAAGGCCGCCCGTCTCCGCATTCAGTTCCCGGAATGGACCGAGGAGCAAGTTCAACGGAAAGTGAAAGAGATATTCCTCCATGCCACCAGCTGATCCGTTCCTGATATTCACCCGGAAGCTGGAATCGCTCGGCATCCGCTACATGGTGAGCGGCAGTGTGGCCGCGATCTACTACGGTGAACCGCGGATGACCAATGACGTGGACATCATCGTTTTCCTCCAGCGCCCCGATGCCACGAGGCTCGAAGCCGCCTTTCCGGCGGATGAATTGGAAAAATCCGTGTCATTCCGCGGCCATCCGTGATTTGAATTTCCCCAACGCCATGCCCCTGCTCGACGTCCGCCACCTCACGACCCGCTTCCACACCCGCAACGGCATCGTCCACGCGGTGGAAGACGTTTCCTTTTCGGTCGCCGCCGGCCAAACGCTCGGGATCGTCGGCGAATCCGGCTCCGGCAAGTCCGTCACCTGCTACTCGCTGCTCGGGCTGATCCCGCAGCCGCCCGGACGGATCCACGGCGGGACCGCGATGTTCGACGGGATCGACCTGCTCAAGGCCGGCGAAAGCCAGTTGCGCAAGATCCGCGGCAAGCGGATCTCGATGATCTTCCAGGACCCGATGACCTCGCTCAATCCCTACCTGCGGGTCAGCGAGCAATTGATGGAGCCGCTCGAGCTGCACGAGGGCATGAGCGGCCGCAAGGCGCTCGACCGGGCGATCGAGGCGCTGGCCGAGGTCGGCATCGACAATCCGGAGTCCCGCATCCAGTCCTATCCCCACGAGTTTTCCGGCGGGATGCGCCAGCGGGTGATGATCGCGATGGCCCTGATCACCCGGCCCGAGTTGCTGATCTGCGACGAGCCGACGACGGCGCTCGATGTCACCGTGCAGAAGCAGGTGCTCGACCTGATCCGCAGCCGCCAGCAGGAACTCGGCACCGCGGTGATTTTCGTCACCCACGACCTCGCGGTGGTGTCGGAGGTCTGTGACACGGTGAACGTGATGTATGCCGGACGGATCGTCGAAAGCGCGCCGAAAGCCGAGTTGTTCCGCCACCCGCTGCACGCCTACACCCGCTCCTTGCTCAAGAGCATCCCGGCGATCCAGAAAAAGGGCGAGGACCTCTACACCATCCCGGGCTTGCCGCCGGACCTGTCCCATCCGCCCGCCGGCTGCGCGTTCCAACCGCGCAACACCATCGGCCGGGCCGACCTGTGCCTGACCGACCGCCATCCCGAACTGGCGGAACACGGCAGCGGCCATTTCGTCCAGGACTGCCCGGGCTGCCTGGCGTTGAAGTGACGCGGTTGACCCCACGCCGGGGCAGTGCTCCGTCCGGGAAGCACAGGCGGCCGCCTCGACCGGAAGTCGAAAGGTCCAGGGCTCCCTCACTTTGGAAGGGAAGCCCGCTCTGCCCCGGAGGGGCTTCTGAAATAAGCCGGTGCCCCTCCGGAGCAAAAGGCCCGTCATGCATCTAACGCACCGCGGCGACCTCCGCCCTCCGCCTTCCTATCACTGATCACTGATCACTCGGCACTCGGCACTCGGCACTCGGCACTCGGCACTCGGCACTCGGCACTCGGCACTCGGCACTCGGCACTTGGCACTTGGCATTCGGCCCTTCTGCGACAATATCGTCACAAGACCTCCGTTCCCGCCGTCACCGGGGGCCCCTAATGCTCACCGGACATGCAGAAAATCCTGATCGTCGAGGATGAGCGGGACATCGCGGATCTCGTGGGCTTCAACCTGGAACGGGCGGGGTACCAGGTGCTGAAGGCCCATGACGGCATCACCGGTGCCGAAATGGCCATCCACCAGCGGCCGGATCTGGTCATTCTCGACCTGATGCTTCCGGGCAAGGACGGCTTCGGGGTGTTCAAAGAGATCCGCCGCGACTCCCGCAGCCGCGACATTCCGGTCATCATGCTGACCGCCCGCGCCCAGACCGAGGACCGGATCCAGGGCCTCGAAGCCGGCGCGGACGACTACCTGACCAAGCCCTTCTCGCCCAAGGAACTGATGCTCCGCGTGCAAGCCGTGCTCAAACGCAGCGACGGCCCGCCGGGCCAGGTCGAGTTCACCTTCGGGCCGTTCCGCTTCGACAAGAACGCGCTGAAATTCTACCTCGAAGGTCATCCGGTCGAACTCACCTCCACCGAGTTCAAGCTCCTGCTTTTCCTGACCGAGCGGGCGGGCAAGGCCCAGGACCGCAACGATTTGCTCCGCACCGTCTGGGGCTACAGCGACGAGGTCCACAGCCGGACCCTCGACACCCACATGAAGCGGCTCCGTCAGAAACTCGGCGAACATGCAGCGATGGTTGAAACAATCCGGGGCATCGGCTATTGCGTGTCATCCCTCTGAGGATGCCCGAGCCCTACGCCATCGCCTCCATCATCGCCACGCTCTGCGCCCTCGCGGCCCTTGCAGTGACGGCGCTGCGGCTGAGGCGTGCCCGCAAGGAATTCGCGGAGGAGGTGACGTCGTGGCGGATGAAGCTGGATCTCGACCTGCGGCATGCCCGCGAGGAACGCGACCAGCTGCTCGACGCGCTGGGCGACGCCTTCATGCTGGTCGATGCCGATGCCCGCGTGCGCTTCGCCAACAAGGCGGCGCGCACCTTGTTCCGCGGCCGCGATTTGACCGGGCGGACGATTCACGAGGCTTTCCTCGACCAGCGCCTGGCCGCCGCCCTGATGCGCTGCCTCGACACCGGCGAGCCGACCGTGACGCGCGCCGTGCTGGCCCAGCAATCGTCGCCGCTGGGAGATTTGGAACGCCGGGGCATGAACGCCTGGGTGATCGATGCCGCCCGCCTTTCCGACAGTCCGGCGGACGAACCCACCACCCGAGTCGTGATCCGTGACGTGACCCACGAATATCAAACCGAGCAGATCCGGAAGGACTTCGTCGCGAATGCCTCGCACGAACTGCGGACGCCGCTGGCCATCATCAACGGCTATCTGGAGAACCTGATCGACGACGACCTGCTCGACGACAAGGAACTGAGCCGCCGCTTCCTCAAGGTGATGCGCAAGCACACCGAGCGGATTTCCCGCATCGTCGAGGACATGCTGGTGATTTCCCGCCTCGAGTCGGGCGAGGCGGCGGCCTTGAAGGTGAAACCGTTCCGGGTCCGTTCCTGCGTCAACGACGTACTCGAGCGCCTGGAGTCGGTGATCCACAACCAGGACGCGCATATCCGGATCGACATGCCGGACCTCGACCTGACCTTGGCCGGCGACCGCTTTTACTGGACCCAGGTCCTCTTCAACCTGATCGAGAACGCGCTCAAGCAGAACCCGCGCGCCGGCCTGACGGTGACGGTCGGCTGCGTCCGCGACGAGCGCTCGACGCGGATCTGGGTCAGCGACGACGGGGTCGGCATCCCGAGCGCGGATTTGCCGCACATTTTCCGCCGCTTTTACCGGGTGGAGAAGCACCATTCGCAGGAGGAGATCAAGGGCACCGGGCTGGGGCTCTCGATCGTCAAGCGGGCGATCGAGGCCCATGGCGGGACCATCCAGGTCAGCTCGATTCCGGGCCAGGACACGCGCTTCACCATCGAGGTCCCGCGCGACACCGAAGCGCGCTTGCTGGCCGAGGCGGAGGCGAACGCCCTGCCGGAGCTGGAGAAGACCGACGCTTGAATCCCCCGTCGCCGGGCTTGCCTCGTGAAGCCCGCCCGCTAGCGTCGCCCGCGTGTCCACCTCCCCGCTTCCCCGCACCGTTCCGACGGTTCTCGCGGGGCTGTTCGGGGTGTTCTTCCTGCTCGGGATGTCGCCCGGCTACTACGTCCCGGCGCTTTCCAACATCCTCGCCGCGAAGGGCCTCGGCAGCGAGTGGGTGGCCCGGGCGTTCCTGGCCGGACCGATCGCCGCGCTGGTCTCGCCGCTGATCGTCGGCGCGCTGGCCGACAACCACTACGCCGCGCAGAAGCTCTTCGGGTGGATCGGCATGATCAGCGGCCTGCTGCTCGGCTCGGCCTTCTGGGCGCTCGACCACGGGCTCTCGCCGTGGTGGTTCATCGGGCTGCTGGCCGCCAGCTCGATCGTCGCCGCGCCGATGTGGGGAATGCTGACCAGCCTCTCGATGGTCCACTTGAGGTCGAGCGAATCGGAATTCCCGATCGTCCGGCTCGGCGGGACGCTGGGCTGGATGGCGGCGGGTTACCTGACGAGTTTCGTGCTGATGGCCGACAACTCGCCGATGGCCGGCTATGCCGCGGCTTTCACGCGGCTGGCTGGCGGGATGGTCTCGTTTTTCCTGCCGCACACCCCGCCGGCCGGCAGCTCGCGCTCGCTGCGCACCTTGCTCGGGCTGGACGCCTTCCGCCTGCTGAAAGAGCGGGATCACCTGGTGTTCTTCTCGGTCACCACGCTGCTTTCGATCCCGCTGGCGGCCTTCTTCATGCACACGCCGCTGCACCTGCAAGCGCTGGGCAATCCCAAGGCCGCGGCGACCATGACGATCGGCCAGATCAGCGAAATCGGCGCGATGCTGGTGATGGCGGCGGTGATGGTCCGCTTCCGGGTGAAGACGGTGCTGATGGTGGCCTTGGTTCTGTCCACCCTGCGCTACGCGCTGTTCGCCGTGGCCGGCGGCACCGGCAGCAGTCATTGGCTGATCGCCGGGATCGCGCTACACGGCATGTGCTACACACTCTATTTCATCACCGGCCAGCTCTTCCTCGACCGCCGGGTGGAGCCCGGGATGCGCTCCCAGGCGCAGGGCTTGCTGACCTTGGCCAGCAACGGCGTCGGATCGGTGGTGGGCACCCTGATCGCGCGGCAACTCTACGACTTCACCGTCGGCGGCCACCACGGCGGCTGGTCGACTTACTGGGGTATCCAGGCCGCCTGCACCGCGCTCTGCGTGCCGGTGCTGGCGTTCTTCTATCACGGGGTGGCGGTGGCGAAGAAGGTCTGAAGGGTGGAGAGTGCCGAGTGCCGAGTGCCGAGTGCCGAGTGCCGAGTGCCGAGTGCCGAGTGATCAGTGATCAGTGATCAGTGATCAGAAATCTGGAATTAGGGAAAGGCAGTCGGAAGGTCGGAAGGTTGGATCAATCGGGCCTCTCGGGGCCGTCCGGTTGGCCGCCGGAGGCTCTTGGACTGCTGCGATGATTCGCAGCTCTTGGAATGAAGGGTGGGTCGGGCAGTTCTGGCGCGACGCGGCGATCCCGGAGGGTCGGCTCGGTCCACGGGAGCGGCGGACCTCCCCCTGCACTCGAAAGCTGCGAATCATCGCAGCAGTCCGAGAGCGGCTGCGCCGCGGACGCCGGAGATGCCGTGGATCTCAACCTCACCGGATCCGATTCCCGCCGAACCCCGGCCCCTCACGGCAGCTTCCACGCCGCCTTCTTCGCCTGGTATTCCGCGTCCGGCAGCAGCACGTAAACCGGCTGCTTGCCCGGATCGACCCACGCGATCAACTCGCGCAGCTTGGTTTCCTCCATCGTGGTGCAGCCGGCGGTCGGTTTGGACCCGCCGCCGCGCCAGATGTGGAAGAAGATCGCGCTGCCGGCGCGCGGGGTGATCTTCGGCGCGGCGTTGTGGGCGATGAACATTTTCAGCGAGTGCGGGTAGTCGTCCTGCTTCATCTGCTGCTTTTTCTCCCAGGCGGTCGCCGGGTCGCGGTCGATGACGAGATGCTTGTTGTAACTCGGCGACGCCGGGTCCTCGACCCACAGGTCGCGGGGCGTCACCTGGCGGTAAGGCAGCTGCGGGTGCTTCTCGATTTTCGGGTGGATCCCCCACGCACCGCCGATCCGGAAAACCCCGGCGGGTGCCCGCATGTCGCCTTCCTTTTTCACCTTCGCGCCGGGCGGCAGCGGATGCAGGCCGAGCCCCCAGATCAATCCGCTCTTGCCGAGCCGGCCTTCCCACGGCCCGCGGGTCTTGACCCACTTGCCGCCGCGCTTCTCATAGGCGTTGAGGGTCACCGTCGAGCTGTTCCAGCCCTGCGCGGTGCCGGTGACGCATTGCGAGGAATTCGCGGGCAGTTCGAAAGCCGCCAGCGGCAGGGCGAGGACGAGCAGCGGGATGAGCGTGCGGAGCATGGCGGGGAAGATGACGCGTTCGCGGATTATCGCAACTTTGCAAAGTTGCGGACGGGGGCGGGGCGGAATGCTGCGGGAGGGTCGTATTCGCAAGAACGCAGCGCCGCCAGACGCGCGCAACTTGCAAAGTCGCGCTACTTCACCTGCTGTTCCAGCACCCGGAAGGCGCCGCCGGCGCCGTGCTCGTCCATCACGGCCGCGTCGCCGGGGCCGGCGAAGAGTTCGAGGAAATCGCGCTGGGAAACCTGCCGGACGGTCTCCGCCCACGGCGACGACCAGCGTTCGAGGTCGGTGAAATTGACGTCCGCCGTGAGATCCTGCCGGCCGGGATTTTCATAGATCCCGGGGCCCTCGATCCGCTGCTGCATCAGATAGGCGCGCAAGGTGCCGCGCGGCCGGCGGTGATAGAGGCGGGCGGCCTCCGCGCCGTAGTCGATGGTTAACATCCGGCCCGCTTGCCATCGCGGAAGCCAGCCGTGGAGCCAGGCGCGATACGACTCCGCCACCTCGATCCGCTGGCCGGTGGCATGCGGGATCTCGAACAGCGACGAGTCCGGCAGGTCGAGACCCGGCCGCCATTCCTCAGCGGGGCCGACGAACAACTCGCTCCAGCCGTCGGCCTCGCGGCGGAAGCGGCGGACCGGAAAGGCATCGGCGAACTCGTTCGAATAGAGGCAGGCCCTGCCGCCGCAGGCCGCCAGCGCCGCTTCGACCGAATCGTGCCAGCGCGCGCGCCGCCCCAGCAGCGCCGCCTGCTTGTCCCGCAAGGGTGCGGAGCGCTCGACCAGATGGACCCGCGTCCTGATCCGCCGCCACCACGGCAGGTGCCGGAGCACCGCCTGCGCGAGCAGTCCCTCGCCCGGACCGAGTTCGATCAGGTCCCGGCAGCCGCTCGCTTGCATCGCCGTCGCGGCCCACGCCGCCACCGCCCGGCCGAGCGCCGGGGTCAGCATCGGGGTGGTCGTGAAATCCCCGCCGCGGCCGACGCCTCGGATCCGGCGCGCGTAGTAACCGCGCTCCGGATCATGCAGGGACCTCTCCATGAAACGGTCGAAGCGCAGGATTTCACCCGGAATCCAAGGCCAGTTAGAGGAAATCATCGGGCGCGGCTTGACGGGTTGCATCCGCTCTTTCATCTCTTGCAGTCATGAAATGGATGGGCTTGGCGGGAACGATGATGGTGTTGCTGGCATCTTGCGAGCGCAAGGAGGAGCCGCAGGCCAGCAACGCGACGCCGCCCGCCGGCAAAGAGACGCCCGCGGGCGCCGGGGAGGCCGCCGAGGAGGAGGATGCCGGGAAGGTGAAGCCGGGCAAGACCTCCGAACGGCCGGTGGAGGTCAAGAAAAAGCCGCCCGTCGCCGAACCGGTCGCGGACAAACCGGGCTTCGTGAAAAGCCCCTTCAGCGGGAAAATCATCGACGTGCGCGGGATTCCCGCCGGCACCCTGGTGGCGGATCCGATGTTCCCGGCCGGGGACAAGAAGCACTTCCGCGTGCCCGAGCTTTCCCCGGAAGACCTGGAGGTCCTCGCCCGCGAATCCGCGCCGGAAGGAAAGCCGGTCCCGGGCAAGCCGGGTTTCATCTTCAGCCCGTATGACAACAAGATCATCGACGCGACCGGCCTCCCGCCCGGCCAGGTGATCGTGGATCCGTCGGCGCCGCCCGACCAGGCCCGCTACATCAAGGTCCCCAGCGATCCCGCCAAGATCCTCGACCCGTCGATCCTGATCGATCCCGACCCCAAGGCCAACGAGGAGCCTTGAAGATCCCGCTCAGCGTCCGGCCATCAGTTCGGCGGTGATGCCCTTCAAGTATTCCGTCTCCGGCAGCGCCAGCAGCACCGGATGGTCGCCGCGCTGGCCGTGGTTCATGACGAGGCGCAGCGATTTCTTCGCATCGACCGCCGCATCCACCAGGTTCGCCTGGAACAGCTCGCGGCTGGCGTGGTGGGAGCAACAAAAGGTCGAAAGCAGCCCCCCCTTGTCGAGCAGCTTGAGCGAGCGCAGGTGGATCTCCTTGTAGCCGCGCATCGCGTCCACCAGCGTCTTCTTGTTCCGGGTGAAGCTCGGCGGATCGAGGATGATCATGTCGTAGTCCGGCGTGCCGTGCTTGAGGAAATCGAAGACGTTGTGGGCGATCACCTCGAGCTCCAGCCCGTTCAGCTCGGCATTGCGGCGGGCGGCGGCGCAGGCGCTTTCCGAGATGTCGACCGCCGTGACCTTGGCCGCGCCGGCCTTGGCGCAGGCCAGTGCGAAGCCGCCCTGGTTGGTGAAGCAGTCGAGCACCCGCTTGCCTGCCGCCATCCTGGCGACCTCGGCGTGCGACTGGAGCTGGTCGAGATAAAGGCCGGTCTTCTGGCCGTCGAGCAGGTCGATCTCGAACTGCAGGCCGTTCGCCTCGACGAGGAACGCGCCGGGATTCGTCCCGTGGAGCACGATGATCTCCTGCTCGATTCCCTCCGCCTTCAACACCGGCGAGTCGTTGCGTAGGATGATCGTTTCCGGCGAGATCAGTTCTTTCAAGGCGGCGACGATCAGCTCGACCCGCTGCCGCATCGCCAGCGTCAGCGTCTGGACCACGACATGCGCGCCGTAGCGGTCGACGATCAGGCCGGGCATGCCGTCGGACTCGCTCCACACCAGGCGGGCCAGGGTTTCATCGAGCCCGAGGCGCTGGCGGTGCTCGATCGCCTGGCCGATCCGCCGGACGAAAAATTCCGCGTCGAGGTCCTGCTTGCGGCGCGAAAAGCGGCGGGCGACGATCTGCGACAGCGGGTTATAGATCGCGGTGCCGAGCGAGCGGTCTTGGAAATCCTTGAGCGTGATCACGTCGCCGGGCTGGGGATCGCCGAAGGTTTTCTTGACCTCCGTGGCATAGACCCATTCGTGGCCATGGAAGATGCGGGCGCGAGGAGCAATGATGAGACCGGCCATAAGTGGCGGAAAGCCATGAGCCGGGCGGCGGGCCGGGGCAAGCCCGGATCACGGAACGGGACTCGGAAGCGAACCGCAGATGAACAGGATGGACGCAGATGGAAGAGATGAAGAACCAGGCGGATCTCGTGAAACTTTGCTTTCGTCGCTGCCATCGGAATCCTGCATGCCGATCATCCTGCGTTGATCTGCGTTCATCCTGTTCATCTGTGGTTGAAAATCCATCAGTCCTCGAAATGCGCCGCCACCAGCCGCGCCACTTGCGTGAAATCGGCCGAGTCCACCGGCGGAACCGGCGCGTTCACGGTCAGCAAGGGCACCTGCTCTCGGGTGTGATCGGTCCCGGTGTGGTAGGGGTCGTTGCCATGGTCCGCGGTGATCAGGATGAAATCGCCACCCACCTTCGGCAGGAAGCCGCCGAGCCAGCCATCGAACTCCCGCAAGCAGCGCGCATAGCCCGCCGGGTCGCGGCGGTGGCCGTAAAGCATGTCGAAATCGACCAGGTTCGCGAAGATCAAGTGCGGTTGCGCCCGCTGTTCCGCCCACAGTTTCTCGATCACCGCCATCCCGTCGGCGTTCGACTTTGTCGGATGCGACTCCGAAATGCCCGAGCCGCAAAAGATGTCGGAAATCTTCCCCACACCGATGGTTGCCACCCCCGCCGCCTGCAAGCGGTTGAGCACCGTTTCCGGCGGCATCAGCGAGTAGTCGTGGCGGTTCGAGGTCCGCTTGAAATCCGCCGCGCGGTCGCCGGTGAAGGGCCGCGCGATCACCCGGCCGATGCGGATGCCGCGCCGGTCCAACACGTCGCGGGCCCGCTGGCAGAGTGCGTAAAGCCGCTTCAATCCATAGCGCTCCTCGTGCGCCGCGATCTGCAGCACCGAGTCCGCGCTGGTGTAGACGATCGGCCAACCGCTGCGCAGGTGTTCTTCGCCGAGCTCGACCAGGATCGCCGTGCCCGACGCCGCCCTGTTGCCGAGAAAAGGCCCGCCGATCTCGTCAAGCAAATCCGGCGGAAACGATTCGAAGGTATCGAAGGGCTGCTCCAGCACGCTGCCCGCGAGTTCCCAATGTCCGGTCGTCGTGTCCTTGCCCGCCGAGGCCTCGCTCATCCGGGCGAAAGCGGCTCCCGGGAACAGCTCCGCCTTGCCGCGGCCGAGCAGCT
The DNA here is from genome assembly GCA_945883695.1 of Akkermansia muciniphila. Classification (GTDB taxonomy): domain Bacteria; phylum Verrucomicrobiota; class Verrucomicrobiia; order Verrucomicrobiales; family Akkermansiaceae; genus Haloferula; species Haloferula muciniphila_A. The sequence continues at coordinate 37,562 of CAMCYK010000021.1, forward strand.
CTAACAGGCCGAGGCGCGAAAGGTTCGGCAACTCCAATCCTTCCCTCTCGAAGAGATGCCCGAGCGTGTCCGCGCCCTCGTCGCCATAGGCCGCCGCATCCCTCGCGCAGCCGCATCCGACGGAATCCAACACGATCACCATTGCCCGTTTCACCCGGCCACTCTCCGCGAAAAGCACGCAGCGGCCCAACCAAAATCACGGACTGGCGTAAGCCGGAGGGTCAGGAAGTTCCTCTCTTCGAGGCGAACTTCTTGAGCACGCCTTTCCATACGGCGAACAGCAGGACCACGAAAGCGGCACCGAGGATCCAGAGCTTCCGCCCGCTAACTCCCTCGTCCGATTCTGCGGCGGCATTCGTTCCCATCCCCCCGGCAGCATTTCTTGCGGTGAGGTCCCGCTTCGTCGCCTCGTCGGAGTCCTTGCGGTTCCGGTGCATCTTCGCGATCAACGATTCGAAGGGTGTGCGAAGTTTGATACCGGGAAGAGTTTCGGGAGGAAGGGCGTCATCAGACTTGTTGGCGAAGTACATGTCGGTTCGCTTTCCGGCGAGCTCCTCTTTCAAGTATTCCTGAAATGCTACGTTTTCTTTCGGAACAAGCTCCTTTGCCCGCAAAAGAAGATTCTTCACGCGGGGATGAGCTGCATTGACCGTGATAAAATAATTTTTCCGATCTACCCCCCCCTAATTGCCACCGTAATATCTCGTCTTCTATGTGTCCTCTGGAATACGCTGTGAGATAATGGTCGAGAAAATCGAGATACTCTAAAGGGGGAAGTTCTTCCGCCGCATTTCCGACAACTCTTGCGGCAGAACGGATATTTCCGGCCTCGCTGGGGACGTCGTCCAAATGATCAAGCAAATCTTTCCAGTTGTCCTTAACGTTTTCGATAATTAATTCCCGCCCACTGCCGGACGGATATAAATAGCCGTCTTCTCCAACGCTAGCCCGGCGAAAAGCTTCTTTAACTTCAGGGGGCAAGTCAAGCGAAGCGCTTGCGAGCAGATGGAAAAATAAAAAACTCAGAACACATGCAACTCGGCTTCGGAATACCAATCGTCGCGTGCGATCGGCGCCCTTGGAAAGCTCCTGCCAGTCAAGGCGTTGGTCGCCATCAGAATCGACCGCCCAGTCCGCGAAGATGCGAAAAAAGCCCTTTGAATTCGGGTCTGGTGGAGGTGGCGGCGTGGCGTTGACGGCATTGGCGACGCTGGTAACAATGTTCTGTGTGATCTCCGGGAGCGCGTCCAAGAAAGCGGTGACGAAGTCTTGATCCAAAGTGCCGAGGGGCAGTTGAGACTGCGGGGTGGGAGCGGGATGATGGAAGCGCGGGCTAATAATGGAGAGCATGTAGTTCCCGTGGCGGCTTCCAATCGGAAAATGCGGCGGTCAGCCCTTGCGCGCGGATCCGGGCACATCGATGAAATGTCGCCCTCCGATTTCCCGTTGAACCACGGCGGCTCCCCGGGGTGGGCAGGTCGGCGGCGCGCGGGGCTGCCCCGGACGGCTTTCTCCTTGGCGCGCGGGCCCGATCCCGGGATCTTCCCCGTCATCCTTCCGGCCCGCCGGCGTTTCATGAAATTCCCATCATCACCCGGACTCCGGAAGCTCGTCCGGGTTGCTGCCGCCTGCCTCGCGCCGGTGGTCGCGATTTCGTCCCTGAGGGCGCAGGCGCCGAGCTACAACCGGGATATCCGCCCGATCCTCTCCGACAACTGCTTCAGTTGCCACGGCTTCGACCCGAAGACCCGCGAAGCCGGCCTCCGCCTGGACACCCGGGAGGGTGCGACCGCGGACCACGACGGGGTGATCGCCATCGTCCCGGGGGACCTCGGCAAATCCGCGCTGTGGAAGCGCATCCACAGCAGCGATGACGACGAGGTGATGCCGCCGCCGGAGACCCACAAGAAGATCACGGATGCGCAGAAGGAAACCCTCCGCCGCTGGATCGAACAGGGTGCGCCCTACGAAAAGCACTGGTCCTTCGTGCCGCCCGCCGCGGGGGAATTGCCGGCGGTGAAGCAGGCGGACTGGCCGCGGGGCGAGCTCGACCGCTTCGTGCTGGCCCGCCTCGAGGCGGCAGGTCTCGCCCCCTCATCCGAGGCCTCCAAGGAATCCCTGATCCGCCGGGTCACCCTCGATCTCACCGGACTGCCGCCGACCTTGCCGGAGGTCGACGCCTTTCTCGCCGATACCTCGCCCGACGCCTACGAAAAGGTGGTGGACCGCTTGCTGGCCAGCCCCGCGTACGGCGAGCGCATGGCGGTCGATTGGCTGGATGCCGCGCGCTACGCCGACACCAACGGCTACCAGGTCGACCGCGACCGCGAGCTCTGGGCCTGGCGCGACTGGGTGATCGACGCCTTCAACCGCAACCTGCCTTTCGACCAGTTCACCATCGAACAACTGGCGGGCGATTTGCTGCCGGACCCGACGCACGAGCAGCGCGTCGCGACCGGCTTCAGCCGCAACAACATGATGAACGAGGAGGGCGGCGTCGACCCCGAGGAGTTCCTCGCCGAGTATGCCGCGGACCGCGCCGAAACCACCGCCGCCGTATGGCTCGCGCAGACCTTCAACTGCAACCGCTGCCACGACCACAAATACGATCCCTTCACGGCGCGCGATTTCTACTCATTGAAGGCCTTCTTCAACCAGGTTCCCGAACGCGGCGACGGCCAGTACAACGCGTCGATCCGGGTGAACAGCCCGCCGCAGCTCAAGCTGCCCGCGCCGGAGATCGAGGCGGAGCTCGCGCGGCTGCGGACGGAACTGGCGGCGGCCGAAGGACGGCTCGCGGCGCTGGCGGCCGACGCGCCCGACTTGAAGAAGACGCAGGATGAAGTGGCGGTCTTGAGGAAGCGGATCCAAGACACCGAACTGACGATCCCCACCACCCTGGTCATGGAGGAGATGAAGGAGCCACGGCCGACCTTCGTGCTGATCCGCGGCGCCTTCAACGCCCCCGGCGAACGGGTCGAACCCGCCACCCCCGCCGTCCTCCCGCCGATGGCCGCCGATCTTCCCCGCAACCGTCTCGGCCTCGCGAAGTGGCTGGTCGATCCGGCCAACCCGCTGACCGCCCGGGTGACCGTGAACCGTTTCTGGCAGCAGGTCTTCGGCTACGGACTCGTGAAAACCAGCGAGGACTTCGGCGCGCAGGGGGCATCGCCGTCCCACCCCGAGCTGCTGGATTGGCTGGCTCTCGATTTCTCCGGCAAGGGCTGGGACGTGAAGAGGCTGATGAAGATGATGGTCACCAGCGCGACCTACCGCCAGGGCGCCGCGTTCACGCCGGATTTGTTAGAAAGCGATCCGGAGAACCGCCTGCTCGCCCGCAGCGGCCGGCAGCGGCTGATGGGCGAGTTCATCCGCGACCAGGCGCTCGCCGTCAGCGGGCTGCTGGCGGGCAAGATCGGCGGCCCTTCGGTGAAGCCCTACCATCCGCCCGGCATCTACGAGCAGCTGACCGAGGGGAGCGGGACCACCTCCTACGTCCCGGGCCAGGGCGACGAGCTCTTCCGCCGCAGCCTCTACACCTATTGGAAACGCTCCGTGCCGCATCCCGCGATGCTCGCCTTCGGCACCCCGTTCCGCGAGGTCTGCAGCCTCCAGCGGACGCGCAGCAACACCCCGCTGCAGGCGCTGAACCTGATGAACGACGAGACCTACATCGAGGCCAGCCGTTTCCTCGCCGCGCGCATGATGGAGTCCGCCGCCGACGCCCCGCAGCGTCTGGCCTTCGGCTTCCGCAGCGTCCTCGCCCGTCCCCCGCGGCCCGCCGAACAGGCGATCCTCGAGCGCGCCCACCAGCGCGCGCTCGCCGATTTCAAAGCCGATCCGGAGGCCGCCAAAGCCCTGCTGGCCGTTGGCACCAAGGCGGTCGCCACCGCCCACGATCCCGCCGAACTGGCGGCCCTGGCCACCGTCGCCAGCACGATCCTTTGCATGGATGAAACCGTGACCAAGCCCTGATCCGCATGCACCCCTTCGATCCGCTCCACGTCACCCGCCGGCAATTCCTCGGGAAGAGCAGCCTGGGCATCGGCTCCGCCGCGCTGGCCTCGCTGCTCAACCCGCGCGCCTTCGCCTCCGGTGCCAACCCGGTGGCGCACTTCGCGCCGAAAGCCAAACGCGTCATCTGGCTGACCCAGGCCGGCGCGCCCTCGCAGTTGGAAACCTTCGACCACAAGCCCGGGCTCGCCGCGATGTTCGACCAGGACCTGCCCGCCTCCGTCCGCGGCGACCAGCGGCTCACGGGATTCACCTCCGGTCAGGCGCGGCTGCCCGTCGCGCCGTCGGTTTACAAATTCTCCCAGCACGGTCAGTGCGGCATGTGGCTGAGCGAACTGCTGCCCCACACCGCGAACATCGCCGACGAGATCTGCCTGATCCGCTCGATGCATACCGAGGCGATCAACCACGATCCCGGGATGACCTTGTTGCAGACCGGCCACCAAATCGGCGGCCGGCCGTCGTTCGGCGCGTGGGTTTCCTACGGCCTCGGCTCGATGAACGAGGACCTGCCCACCTTTGTCGCGATGGTTTCCCGTCCGAGCGGACCCACCAACGCGCAGCCGCTGCACGAGCGGATGTGGAGTTCCGGCTTCCTGCCCGCGAAATACCAGGGCCTGCGCTTCTCGCCCGGCAAGGATCCCGTCCTCTACCTCAGCAATCCGCCGGGCATCACTCCGGTCCGCCGCCGCGGGATGCTCGATGACCTGGCGGCGCTCAACCGGATCACTCTCGACGACTATCAGGACCCGGAAACCCGCGACCGCATCGACCAGTTCGAGATGGCCTTCCGCATGCAGTCCAGCGTGCCGGAACTCGCCGACATCTCGCAGGAGCCCGCCGCGGTGTTCGAGCGCTACGGCCCGGAGTCCCGCAAGCCGGGATCCTACGCCGCCAACTGCATCCTCGCCCGCCGCCTCGCCGAACGCGGGGTGCGCTTCATCCAGCTCTACCACCGCGGCTGGGACCAGCACGACAAGCTGCCCAGCGGCATCAAGAGCCAGTGCTACGACATCGATCAACCGAGCGCCGCCCTGGTGATGGAGTTGAAGGAACGCGGCTTGCTGGAAGACACGCTGGTCATCTGGGGCGGCGAGTTCGGACGCACGGTCTTTTCGCAGGGCAAGCTCACGGCGGACAACTACGGCCGCGACCACCATCCGCGCTGCTTCAGCATCTGGATGGCCGGGGCCGGCGTCAAAGGCGGCCAGGTGCACGGCGAGACCGATGACTTCAGCTACAACATCGTCAAGGATCCGGTCCATATCCACGACCTCAACGCGACGGCCCTGCACCTGCTGGGCATCGACCACACCCGGCTCACCCACCGCTTCCAAGGCCGCGACTACCGGCTGACCGACGTGCACGGACATGTGGTCTCGAAGATCCTCGCGTGACCGCGGTCTCCCCTCGTCGAACGGCAACGCCGTTCCCTCGTAAAGCCCGGGGTTGTTCCGACAGCGGAGGAACTACCCCGGGAACCTTCCCGCTGATCTGCCAACCCCGAAGTGGGTTGCCTCGGGCGCGAGGCTCACGGCGTGCGACGCTGCCGTTCGATGACACCCAATGCCCAACGAATCGCAAGTGAAGCGTGGCCATCCGCCGGGTTTCGCTCTAGATTCCACTCAAACCCTCCAAATCCATGGGACTCGACAAGCTCACCAACAAACTCCAGGAAGCCCTCCAGGCCGCCCAGCGGCTCGCCTCCAAGTCAGCACACCCCGAACTGAAGGGCACCCACCTGCTGCTCGCCCTGCTGCAGCAGGAAGGCGGCGTCCTCACGCCGATCCTGCAAAAGGCCGGGGTCGATGCCACCCGCCTGAAAGTGGCGGTGGCCGCGGCGCTCGAACGCGAGCCGACCCAGCA